>NZ_DALZCD010000184.1:0-8748 GCF_031978025.1 Erwinia sp. | reverse complement strand
GCGCTGGCCCGGTCGCATTACCTTAAAGTACGTGACCGCAGTTCCTATGAGTTCGCTGCCGCCAGTGCGGCCGTAGGGCTGGAGATGGAAGAGGACAATCTGACCATCAAAACGGTGCGCGTCGCGCTGGGCGGTGTGGCGACCAAACCCTGGCGCGCTTACCAGGTTGAGCAGGCTCTGCAAGGCCAGCGACTGGATGAAAAAACGCTGCGTAAAGCAGCGGAAAAAGTCACGGAAGGCGCTATCGCCCGCCAGCATAACGGGCACAAAATCATTCTTGCGCCTCGCGTGATTGCCAGGGCTCTGATGACCGTAGGGGGTCTGGTATGAGTACGCTTGAAACACCAGCCATCGCCCGTCAGCAGGCTTTAGGCAGCCCGCTGGATCGCGCTGACGGCCGACTGAAAATTCAGGGGTTGGCAACTTACGCTGTCGAAAAATCTCTCGATAATCTCGCTTATGCCGTCGTGGTTCAGTCAACCATTGCTTATGGCCGTATCACTGCAATGCACACCGAGCGCGCACGCCAGTCGCCGGGCGTGCTGGCGGTGTACAACCACGAAAGCGGCGTGACTATTCATCCGGCCAAAACGTTTGGTGAAGGCGGCGCGGCGGCACAGGCTTTTCTGCCGTTGCAGGACGATAAGGTTTTGTGGAACGGTCAGCATATCGCGCTGGTAGTAGCAGAAACGCTGGAACAGGCCACGGAAGCTGCGGCGCTCATCGAAACGGAATATGAGCAACAGCCCCCTATCGTGCATCCTACGGATCCTGACGCCAAACCAGAAATGGTGGAGGCATTAACCATCGACCGGGGCGACGCCATTCCGGCGCTGGCACAGGCGGAGGTACAGGTGGGCGGCATTTATACTACGCCCAGAGAATACAACTCGCCTATTGAGCCACACGGCTGTATCGCTCACTGGCAAAATGGCAGCCTGACGCTGTGGGAACCAAGCCAGTGGCCGGGCGGCGCGCGTCAGGTAGTGTCAGAATGGATGGCGATCGATCATGAAAAGGTACGCGTTATTTCACCTTTTGTCGGCGGCGGCTTCGGCTGTAAAGGCGGTATACAGCCGCACAGCGCGCTGGCCTGCGTAGCCTCGCGCGAGCTTAACCGACCGATAAAACTGGCGCTGACCCGGCCGCAAACTTTTACCGCTTTTGGCGGCAGGCCCCGTACGCATCAGCAGCTGGCGCTGGGCGCAAACCGCGACGGCCTTTTACAGGCTATCGTGCACGACAGCTGGAATGAAACGGCGCTAAACGATGTGCACAAGGAACCTTGCAATTCCGTGACGGCGTTGATGTACGCTACCCCTAATTTCTTATCGCACCACAAGCTTATCCACCTTAATACCGTCAATCCCAGCTGGATGCGTGCGCCGGGCGAAAACCCAAGTGCCTTTGCACTGGAAGTGGCGATGGACGAGCTGGCGTGGGCGCTAAAAATGGATCCGCTGGCGCTGCGCCTGAAAAATTATGCCGAGCAGGATCCGCAGGCCAACATCCCCTGGAGCTCGCGTCAGCTGCGCGAAGCTTATCAGCAGGGTGCCGAAGCCTTTGGCTGGAGCAAGCGCCCTCTCGAGCCGCGCAGCCTGCGCGAAGGTCGCCAGCTGATTGGCTGGGGAATGGCTTCCGGCACCTATCCGGTACGCCGCACGCCTGGCGAGGCGCAAATCGTTCTGTCCGCTGACGGCAGCATTGAGGTTCAGAGTAGCGGCGTGGACATCGGCACGGGTACCTATACCATCCTGGCGCAAACGGCCGCGGACGTACTGCTGGTCGCACCGGAAAGTATTACCGTGTCGCTTGGCGATACGCTGCTGCCGCGCGCGCCGGTTGCGGGTGGCTCGCAGCTGGCGAACCTGCTGACCGGTGCGGTACATAAAACTGCGCTGGCGCTGCGCGACAGGCTGATAACGCTGGCAATTGCCACGCAAAAGTCACCGCTGTGGCAGCAGTCGCCTGCCGCCATCTCACTGGGCGACGGTTATCTCTGGCTGAACAACAGTCCGGGCTTACGTATCAGTTTTGCCGAAGTGTTGAAGCTTAGCGGACACGAAAAGCTGGTAGCACATCAGGATACCTTTGATAAGGCCGCCACCGAGGACGAGCGCAACAAGGCTGACCGCACCTCTACCATGATGCTGCCGCCCACCGAGGGCGGCGTGTCGGCCCACAGCTGGAGTGCCATTTTTGTGGAGGTCGCGGTGGATGCAGTTTTCTGCACGGTGCGGGTAAAAAGGATGGTTGGCGCGTCCGATTCGGGCCGCGTTTACAATCCCAAGCTGGCAGAAAGCCAGTGGATTGGCGGCATGGTGATGGGCATTGGCCAGGCGCTGCTGGAACAGGGGCTGATTGACGATCGTGATGGCCGCATCAATAACGCCAACCTGGCCGACTACCTGATAGCCGTCAATGCGGATATTCCTGAGCTAACCACGATCGACGTGGGCAAGCCAGATTACCTGGCCACCGTGCTGGGCGGTAAAGCGGTGGGTGAGCTGGGGATTGTCGGCGTAGCGGCCGCTATCGCTAATGCAGTCTGGCACGCCACCGGCAAACGTATCCGCGATCTGCCGATCACGCAGGATAAGCTGTTGTAACCGCAGGCGGGCTGACCACCAGCCCGCCATTTTATCCTCTGCACCCTCTGCACCCTCTGCACCCTCCGCACAATGTCGGCAACGGCCAGTCTCACCGACGCATCAACAGCAATCCGCAGCGCAGCCTCCCCGGTTTTAAGTCCTGGACAGCATCAGTCCGGCGGGTCTTTACCCGGCTCCGACGCCTGGCGCGGTCGTTCCGCAATCGCCGGACTTTCGGCTACCGGCAGCTGTGAGGGCAGATCGATATCCTGCAAAATTGACGCATCCTGCAGTTCAATCATATATAGAGGAAACTGCATCAGCAGGCTGCGCGCACCCTGCTCATCGGTCAGGGCGCTGAGCGCGTTAAACGCGCAGCGGCCAAAGCCAACCGGGTGGCCGGGGCTGGCGCGAAAAACAGGGCGCACGACCCCTTCCGCTGTCACTTTACTGGCCACCAGCCGCAGCGTCTGTGCAGAAATAAAAGGCATATCCGCCAGATGGATCAGCCAGCCGCCCCACCTCGCCGTATGGCGGACGCCAGCGGCAATCGATTCGCCCATGCGGGTATTTTCCACCAGCACTGTCGGGATAGCGTGTTGCTCACAGTAGTCGCGGATGGCCCGCTGCGTGGGGCGCGTGACCACGCATACCGGCAGGCCACTTTGCTGCGCCGCCTGGCAGCTGTGAACAAAGACTGATTTTCGCTGGCCTGACGCATCGGTGAACGTTGCCTGCAGCTTATCGGTTGTGCCGCCCGCCTCGGTAAATCGTTGTCCCAGTCCGGCGGCAATAACCAGAACACCTACCGCGTTTTCCCAGTGCCCAGGCTTATCCATATCCCTTACCCTTTTTTCACATTCGGGACCACCAGCGTAGCGTAAATCTCTTCAGACGAGGAGCAATTCAGACTGCACCTGAGCGCGCGCGCTTTATTTCGGCTAACATGCTGTTAAGAAAACAATAACTGCCTAAGGAGAGACCATGACGCAGCCTTCTTCCCCATCAGGACTGACCGTAGACGAGGCGCTGGATAAGCTGGATGCCCTGTACGAAGCGGCGGTCGGCGCGCTACGCCAGGCGATCACTACCTATATCAATGAAGGCACGCTGCCGGATTCGGCCAGTCGCGCCGCCGGCCTGTTTGTCTACCCGGAGCTGCGCGTCAGCTGGCAGGGCGATGCAGCGGGCCACAAGCTGTCACGCGCCTTTGGCCGCTTTACCCGCCCCGGCAGCTATGCCACCACCATCACTCGCCCCGCGCTGTTTCGCCACTATCTTTCCGAACAGCTTTCCATGCTCTGCAGCGAATATTCGGTGACGCTGGAGGTCAGGCCTTCACAGCAGGAGATCCCTTTCCCTTACGTGATTGATGGCTCTAACCTGGGGCTGGATCGCAGCATGAGCGCCGGGCTGGCACAGCATTTTCCCACCACTGAACTGGCGCAGATTGGCGATGAGAACGCTGACGGCCTGTATCAGCCAGGCGAGAAATTTCCGCTGTCGCATTTTGACGCGCTGCGCACTGACTTTTCGCTGGCGCGGCTGCGCCACTATACCGGTACGCCGGTCGAAGATTTCCAGTCCTGGGTGCTGTTCACCAACTACACCCGCTACGTCGATGAGTTCGTGCGCTGGAGCTGCGAGCAAATAGCGGATCCGACTTCGCCTTACGAGGCGCTCTCCTGTGCGGGTAATATCTGCGTAACGGCTGACACGCCGGATCCTCAGGCCACCATTTCCGGCCTGGCCTGGAAAAACCATCAGATGCCGGCCTGGCATTTAATCGCTAAAGAGGGTCAGGGCATCACGCTGATTAACATCGGTGTCGGCCCGTCCAATGCGAAAACCATCTGCGATCATCTGGCGGTATTGCGTCCCCATGCCTGGCTGATGATTGGCCACTGCGGTGGCCTGCGTGAAAGCCAGACGATTGGCGACTACGTGCTGGCTCATGCTTACCTGCGCGACGATCATGTGCTGGATGCGGTGCTGCCGCCGGATATCCCGGTGCCGAGCATTGCCGAAGTACAGCGCGCCCTGTTCGATGCGACCAAACAGGTCAGCGGCATGCCGGGCGAAGAAGTTAAGCAGCGGCTGCGCACCGGCACGGTGGTAACCACGGACGACCGCAACTGGGAGCTGCGCTATTCCGCCTCTGCCCTGCGTTTTAATCTCAGCCGCGCGGTGGCGGTGGATATGGAAAGCGCCACTATTGCGGCCCAGGGCTACCGTTTCCGGGTGCCTTACGGCACGCTGCTTTGCGTCTCCGATAAGCCGATCCACGGCGAGATCAAGCTGCCGGGCCAGGCTAACCGCTTCTACGAGGGCGCCATTTCTGAACATTTACAGATTGGTATCTGTGCAATAGATCTGCTGCGGGCAGAGGGTGACAAGCTGCACTCCCGCAAGCTACGCACCTTTAACGAGCCGCCGTTCCGCTGATTAACAGGGCGGAGGTGAAAGCCTCCGCCTGCCAGCATGTGGCTTTAGCGGGTGAACAGTCTCCCGCTGTATCCCTCCGGCCAGGCAGAATACCGTCCAGGCCTGCGCATAACGCTTTCCACCCTGCTTTCCAACGCAAAAACGTGAGCCTTGTTTTTACGATCCAAAGAAACGGTACCGTTGCGTTACCCCTCGGGGGCTTTCTCTACACCTCGATCCAACGGCGTTCCCGCGCGGAGACGGCTATCGCCTGTAGCACTTTCGACACCCGTAGCCCTTCGGCAAAATCTGGCCACATCGGGTCGTCCGCCGCGACGCCGTTGATTAAATCGCGGATCTCCACCGTTTTCTGATCGTTAAAACCGATACCGTGACCGGCAGACACACAAAAAGCGGCATAGTCAGGATGTGCCGGGCCGGTCAGAATGGTTTTAAACCCCTGACGTCCAGGGGCATCGTCGTGCCGATAAAGCGCCAGTTCCGCCATTCTTTCCTGCGTGTAGCGCAGCGTTCCTTTGGTGCCGCTCACCACGTAGGTCAGCCCCATTTTGCTGCCGCAGGCGATCCGCGACGTTTCTATCACGCCGTGTGCGCCGTTAGTAAAGCGCAGCAGCGCGCTGGCCTGATCTTCGTTTTCCACCTCGCGCAGCAGCGAAGGATTTTTGGCATCGGGACGCTGAGCGATGACCGTCTGCATATCACCGGAAACCTCGTGGATGTCACCTACCAGATAATGGGCCATATTGACGATATGCGCGCCCAGATCGCCCAGGGCACCCAGCCCGGCCAGCGCCTTCTGACAGTGCCAGTCCAGCGGCGTTTGCGGACTGGCAAGATAGTCTTCATTATGCGTGCCGTAAAAATGCACCACCTCGCCTATTTCACCACTGGCGATAATCTCTTTCGCCAGCTGGCTGGTGGGATTTTTCATATAATTAAAGCCCACCAGCGTCTTCACCCCGGCCTGTGCGGCGGCCTGCGTCATCTCCTCAGCATCTGCCACGTTCAGCGCCAGCGGCTTTTCGGAGTAGACGTGTTTACCGTGGCGAATGGCTTCCAGCGCCATCTCTTTGTGCAGAAAATTAGGGGCACAGATATCCACCACGTCGATGTCCGGGTCCGCCACCAGCTCGCGCCAGTTATCCGTCCAGCGGGAAAAGCCCAGCGCGGCGGCCTGCGCTTTCGCCCTTTCCGGGCTGACCTCCGCCAGGCTCTCACGCACAATTTCGCCTTTCAGAGCAAACACGGTGGCTGCCTGCGCATAAGCAATGGCGTGGCAGCGTCCGATGTAGCCGGTGCCGATCAAACCTATCCTGACCTTTTTCATGGAAGTTCCTTGCGGGTGAACGAGGCATCTCAACGAAATGTATATTTCAAAACAGGCCTGAACAATGTGAAAATGAAATAAACGTGATCATGTTGACGAAAATTGCCACGCTGTTCAGCGGTTACCTCTGCGTATTGCGAAACGTCACGCAAAGGCTGGCTTTCTGGCTGTAGCCTGTTCGAGGGCGATCCCGCCGGCTAATTGCCGATTAATGCAGCAGTCAGTGAGAAAAGCGCAAACAGGCTTTGACATCGCAAATCGCTATAGATATTATGCGCCCCGTTCCAACAATTCCTCTGTAGTTCAGTCGGTAGAACGGCGGACTGTTAATCCGTATGTCACTGGTTCGAGTCCAGTCAGAGGAGCCAGATTTGAAAAGCCCGCTCGGGGTTACCTGAGCGGGCTTTCTGCTTTAGGTTTTTTACGCTTCTTTATTTGCGCTATCACATAATTTTTACTTACCATTTTTTCTCACTATCTCCCGCCCCGTTCAAATGCCCTCAGCTGCAAACCTCTGTTACTTTATGATATTCTGCCTTCTACGCTCTTTGACAGGCTAAAGACTCACAAGGATTTGCCGCTTCTCATGAACAATACTACTAACGTTATTCTCTCGGCCTGGCATGACTATGTCCAATATAGCGGCGCAGAAAAAAGTAAAATCCCCGCCAGTAAAGTTCATGAGTATCAACAGCTTTTTATTAACGAAGAGCATTGCCGCGATGAGGAATCAGGGGTCTATCTGACTGTTCCTGCAGAAATGGCAAGAAGCTGGCGTCGGCGCTTTGTCAGGTATGATGAAAAAGGCCACGTCAGTCATATTGAACCGGTTAGCCTTCTTTTCCCCGTCTTACGCTGCGTTGACGTAGAAGGCAGCAGTACCAATACGAAGTACCTGCCGCTTTTTTCTTTCCCTTTGCCTAAAGCTTTTCTGATTTCTGAAGATAATACGCTGCTGCTCCCCGTAAAAGATGGCCAGCAGGTTAGCGCCTTCCCCTTTACGTTCCGTAATGTGTTTGCTGTTGAGCTGGCGGAGCTGGGAGAAAACCGGCATATGATGAGCATCATCAGTGCCCTGACCGGTCAGAAATATACGGGATTTTTCGCTGCTTTCGAGGGGCTGCTGGCCTGGATCAGCCAACAGGGCCAGACACCTGAAACCGCCTTTAATGCCCTTGTCGCGCCGTTACATAATGATGATTTTACTACTCAGCGCGACGGCAAAGATTATGAATGGCTTTGTGATAATCCTGAAGGGGCATTCCCTCTGCTGGAAAAATATCTGACTCATGAACATTCAGCAGAAAAGCCATCGATCTATTTTGATTTACCTACCTACGGGCTTTTTGAGCAAAAGTACCCTTTGGGCCACGGTCAGATGCAGGCGATACAGGCGATTAATCAGGACGAGCGACTGATTGCGGTTCAGGGTGCACCGGGCACAGGTAAAACCACGCTATTTAAATCACTGATTGCACAAAAAGTGGTGGAGAGGGCTTTGGCCATCGCAGACGGCCAGGATCGTAACTGCGGCATGTTAGTCACCTCAACGGCTATTAAAGCCGTCGAAAATATCATTAACGATCTTCGTGACGATCCGGTTACGCAGGGCCTGGACTGGTTATGGTTTCAGGGAGGCTCTAACGCACAGATAAAAAATGAGTTCTCTCGTCTGGAAAGATTAACAGGTCGCTGGCGGCAGGAAAGCTATGAACCAGAACGTCAGCAGGCCTTGCTGGCAAGTTTAAATCAGCACCGTCAACAGATTAATGATTGTTACCAGGGTTATATCAATCACAAGGCTCTAATGCTGCAGAGCATAAGCGACTGTGGATTTTCGACCACTGATATGGCAAGGGTAAAGGCCGCTTTCGCAGCGAGAATGGCCGATTTTTTCAGGAAAGCAGCAAGTGTTCCTTCATTGTTGGTCACACAACCAAACGATCTTTTCTCGCTTGATGTGGCTATTGAATTACACAAAGATGCCTTTATTGAGGCCCAACGGCTGCGTGAACGGGCATGGCAGTCAGCCATACGACTTGAGTCAACCTGGCCGCTGGCACATAACTGGCAAGCTATTGTTGCCTGGCTGGACGACCCGCTGCGTCCTACGCTGGAAGAAAACTATAGTGATTACCCACGCCAGGGCGTCCGGAACTTGCTGGTCCGCGTTTTAAAAGGAAAATACCAGTCTCGTAGCGATAAGATGCGCGCACGCTATGCCGATAGTTATCAGCGAATGGCGCTGACGGGTCTGTCCCATCAGCAACTGGCCGAGCTGGCGGATGCCGGCGCAAAGCTGTCGGCAGACAGAGAAACCGTTCAGTTACTAAAACTGTTGTTGACGCCGGAACCCGATCCTGAAGACCTGATGACCCTGGAGAT
>NZ_DALZCD010000183.1:0-8765 GCF_031978025.1 Erwinia sp. | reverse complement strand
CCTGTTAAGCGCGCACCGTGTGCCGCCGCAGATGATGGGGATTATCCCGGACAACTCCGGCGGGTTCGGTGACGCGGTGAAAGCGTCTCAGGTATTCGTGCGTAACGAACTGACACCTCTGCAGGAAAGAATGAAAGAGCTTAACTATTGGGTAGGTGAGAATGTAATTAGTTTTAGAGAGTATGAATTATCAAATGACTAAACTTCAACGCTTTACTCTCAAAGAATAATATAATTTTAAATATCCCTTAAAGATACTTGAACGACTCATTTAATACCTTTCGTTCATTTAAGGGGGGGTACCCCCCTTAAGTCATTAAGCAGCAGATACGTTACTGTTGCTCCTTAAATAACGAGGCAGCCACTCGGTAAAGTACATCGCCTGTTGATAAAGTTCGTGTATCTCAGTGGTGGTTTTTTCTATTGTGAAATTACCGAAATCTTGATGCACTAGACGATTCCTGTCATTGCCAATGGTCAGAAATGCTCTAATGGAAGAGTCTAATATTGGTGAATCTCGAACTTCAGCTTTTGCTAAACGCGAGAATCCCTCACCAAATAAAGAAAAGAAAGTATTAGCATTGTTTCCATCCCACTTAAACCAAGTATGATACTGCCGGGTTACTGCTTTACTCTTAACTAACGATGAAATAATGTTGTCATTACCTGCAATTTCGCATGTAAATGACATTACGCATTCGGAAAGATGATTTTCAAAATAACTCGCCGCTGCCAGAAGTAGCGACTTTTTAAAGTTTTCCTCCGCAGAATTTATCAGAGAAATCTCATTGGACTCTTGGAGGAGCACAATTAAATCACTGAAATCAGAGTGAAGTCTGTCAACAATAGTACTGGCCATAGCAGTATCCTTTTATGCTAAGACTAAATCTTTTTGTGCCAAATTAAGTCTTACCTCAACATTTGCCACCTTGGTAGTGCCCTCGCTGGCAGCATCCGTAAAGTTTGAGTTTGTTTTTATTGAGTTAATGCTCTCATTAGTTATTTTACCGTTAATTAATCTTCTTTCATTAAATGCATCAAGGCATGCGGCACGGAAGACAGCCTCATATAATGCTATGTTAAAGCGATTATTACTACGATTGATGAAAGCGTCATCAGCAAGGTCTGAGCATGAGTCTAAAAAGCTTTTATATAAATCGTGAAGGTATTCGTTTTGTTCGGTGGAATTATTTTTGCATTTCTTGGAAAATTGATTTAAAAATTTAACCATTGATGGTACATAGTTTTCTTTATCCATAAGCATTGCAAAACCACGAAGAATAATCTCAATGTCCTTAACGTGTAAATCAGGTTGAGTGCTCCCTAAAACGTTTCTTGTCCTCGCGTCGCTATTAATTCGATATAGCATTTCATAGAAACTTGAATGATACATACTTGTACGAATTTCCTGAGGTCTTAAGTTGATGCCCCCAGTGTTTAATCTATTAAATATTTCATACATCGATGAATCATCACCATCAGGAGTATTTTGCTTAACAATTATATTCCTAAGCGGGCGGAGATCGAATTGTGTTTTATAATCACCTAGTGTTGAATAATTTAATCCTTTAAAAATGCTTTTAACCCCCGGTATCTTTTCGGGCAATTTCAAGTTAAAAGTTTGAAAGAATCTGTCATCATGTAATACATCATCAGGGATTTTACCCTCCTGATCAAATATTTCCCTTAACTCGACTCTCATTTCTTTTCTAGGAAATCTTTTCTTGACGAAGTAATAAATTGACATCAAACGCTGCTGACCGTCAATTACAAGGAAACTATTACGCGCTTGCTCATAAAGAAAAATTTGTGGAACGGGAAGCCCCAGAATTAGAGATTCTATGAGTTTAGAAGAACGAGCTATATCCCATACAAAATTTCTTTGAAAACCTGGAATTTTAACCGCACCTGACTCAACGAAACTAAAGAGTGTCATCACATTAAAGTCATTTGGGGTAGAAGTAATATCATATTCAGAAATTTGAAATGGGTCGCTATTATCAGCGTAATCTTCAAACCAAACATTGTCTTGCTCAGTTTTGACGTCTTCATGGTCTAGATCAGACATAATTACTTCCTTTTAAAAAATAGGCTCGAATGGGAACACATAAGATTCATTTCTAAATTGTAAACATACATTATTTCTATGGCAGCGCGCAATGCTTTCCCCGCCACGCCTGCCCGCTTTGTAGGGCGCTTTCCATGCATGTGCATGGGGGAGGGGGAAGGGCGCCAGCACTGGCACCCATCAGGTTTTTGCGTGTGTGTTTTCTGATGCAGATCCATGCACTCTATGCATGCACGACCCGTTCTGATGATTTCTACGTTGTTTACCGGGCGGGTAGCTCAGTAGGGGATCTGAAAGGTTTGCATTGTGGTCTGCAAAATACGGGTTAAAGCATGTCTGTCAGATTCGAGGGTAAAGCCCGCCATCTCAAAGCCAGACTCTATAGACTCATGTACGCTGATTTTCGTGGCCGGGAAGACAGCTATGACCTGGCGATGCAGCTCAGCCTCAAAAGCCTGAAGTTTTTCCTTACCTAATCCTGATTCCTTATTGATCGTAACATCTAAAAGCATCTCATCCTCCTTAACATTTCATTCAGCAGCGTAGAAAATTTTATCATCAGCCTCAATGTGAGGCTCGGAATTTGCCAAATCGGCAATTAAAGTCAGAGCCAACTCGAGATCACAAGGCTTGCAGTTAGCTATCAAGGACAACTCGGCGATAAACCTCATGCCTGAAATTTTCCTTTGCATGGCTCGGATTTCATCAGGTTCCATAATCCCCCCTTTTAAAATACTGTGTATTTATACAGTAACATGACATTTAAGCGTAGCGAAAGAAAATTGTTCTGCAAAAACAAAACTTTCATCTGGCTGATTGGAAAGCACTTTCCGAAAATTTTTTAGTGAAGCCCGGCACTAAAGGTTGTTGCTTTGATTGCGAGCAATCAAGCCGTCCTATCCTGCTTCTGTGCAGTCTTTTGAGCTATGGGCTAGTCGTTCAAATCGCCTTAGCAGATTTTGAGCATCGATACGCTTTTTCGGTCTGAACAGTTCCCCGCTGGCAGAGCTTCGAAACCACTGCTCGGCAATTTTGGTTTCTGTACCGCTGATAAGGCGCACGGCGACTGCGCGGCTGATGGTTTCGCGGGTGATGTCGCGTATCTGGCCGATCACGTTATCGCACGCTGCTTCTGTTTTGTCAGAGCGGCGCAGCTGCAGATGCCTTTTTTCCGGTATATCAGCCCTTAACCTGGCTAAAAGTCGTCGCCGTTCCTTACGGGTTAACGCTGAAAAGTCGCGATCATCAACACTTTCCGGCCGTTTTGAATCCTGCGATCTCAAACCTCCCGTACAGTTATTGACAGAACTCCGAGAGGACGCGGGCGCGTCCTTAAATTCAAAACCCAAATCAACGGCACGTTTCGGGACAATCTTCCACTGTGCAAGGCGGGTTAAAATCGGGGTGTCTTCACCAACGGATGTGGCATAAACGCCTTTAATACGCACGGTTTCCTCGCCGTATTCGTTGCAGTCTTCGCTTGCCTGATACCAGGTGCGCACGGCCAGCTCGTCACGCTTCACGAACGGGCCGCCCTGGGTGTTGACGTATTCCGCCCAGTCGCCAGCGTCTGCAGCATCGTGCGCGGCGGCAAACTCAACGCTTAAGCCCTGAGCCGTTTCACTGTCGGCCATGCGGCGCAGCTCACGATAAACCGTTACCGGCGCACCGCCGACAAACTGGAACTGGCGGATGTGCCAGCGCGCCGCCCAGGCAGACACGGCGGGTGCGGTATCTTTCAGCTCTTTGCCGCTTTCGCCGTCCAGCTCGCCGTCAAGCGCGTAGCCGTCGATATTTTTGGAAATATATTTAGCCACATAGCCGGTCGCGCTGCCTTTCTCCGGGTCGATAGCTTCCGCGTGGAAGCGGGCCTTTCTGGCTTTCTCCGTGGTCAGTTCGTAGCTGTCCTGTTGATAGGCATAATCGCGGATCACCTGCCGCACGCGCTGCATGTCTTCCGAGCGCATAAACATCAACATATGCCAGTGTGGCGTACCGTCGTGGTGCGGCTCGGCCACGCGAATACCGAAAATGCGGATCTCTTCCCGGTGCAGTTTCGCGCGGACTTTCTGCCAGACATTGCAGAGATAGCGCTGCGTTTCCGCCGGGCTGGCGCCTCTCCATTTGCGGTTGCGATAGCCGGTCTTGATTGTGGCGTGATAGCGGGCGGGCGCTGTCAGCGTATAGAAATCCCCGACAAAGCCCATATCGTTGCAGATATTTTCAAAGCCGCGGATGCGGGTCATCAGCTCGCAGCGACGGATCGCCGGATTTGCCACGCTGCCGTCGTATTTCTCAATCAGGCTGATACGGTTGCCTTCCTCGTCTTCCAGCTCCATGCCCTTGAGGAATTCACGCGTGCGGCGTTTTTGCTCGCGCCACTCGTTTACAGTCATGGTGCTGGCGTAAGGCGTGTGCTTTTTGCTGACGTTGGCGAGCGCGATTTGCAGATGCTCACGCCATGAGGCAGCCACGCGGCGCAGGCGGCCTTTCCACCATTTTTCAGTCTGCATACGCATGATCGCGGGCGTCACGTCTTCCGGGCAGAAAATACGCGAGGTGACTTTCTCCCACAGCGGCGGGGTTTGCTTCAGCTCGCGTGTGATGGTTGCCGCCGTCATGTAAACGCGGTGCGTGTATTTGTAGTCCGATTCATCCTTAGACTGGCCGTGCGCCTGCACCATTTCCGCCAGGATAAAGCTGGCGATATCACCGGCCAGCAAATCTACGTCGGCGCGAGCCAGATCCGGCAGGCGGTTAAAGCGGTTCATCAGCTCCCACAGCGTACCGGCTGCACCAGTTTTATCAGAGGCGTTACCGGTAAGCAGCGTAAAGGTGCCGGCGTTCATTTCACCTAGACGATACTGCGCGCTGACGCTTTCAACCCGTGGCAATGTACGCTCAACGAATGTTTTCGTTAAGTACGCATTGGCACGGGCTGTGCCGCGGGTTTTCTCAAGCTCACTGATGCGCCGTTTTACATCCAGCTGTACGAGCGTGGACTGCTTCTCCAGTAAATCTTGCGCATGCGACAAAGCCGCAATCATCTGACTGCGGCTGCGCTCCTCTTCATAGGTGCGATAAGGGCTGGCGATCGCTTCCCGTGGAGCATTCCACGGGTAAGCGTATTCCTGCATCATTGCGCACTGACCTGACGGTATCTGCTTTGCAGCTCGTCCATTTCCTGACAGGTCACGCAACGGGTAACGCCCTGAACGGCACGACGACGCGCTTCGGAGATGGGCGCATCGCAGTCTTCGCAAAAAGAGGCGCTGACCGTTACCGGGCGATAAATTACTTGGGCGATATTACGCGCCAGCATTTCGTCAGTGCGCTGCTGCACTAGATCCATTGAGTCAGCCATTAGTGCAGCTCCTGCGCCTGATTTTGATACTTTTCGGCCTCCTGAGTCAGGAGTTCAGCAGCTTCCGTATGATGTAATTCACCGCTACGGATTTTCCAGGCAAGTACAACCAGGCGGGAAACTATTACTTCGGCATGGGCACGACGCTCTTCCATTCGCGCATCGTGCAGCATCGTATTTAACGGTAGATCGTAACCTTCGACTTTCACTTCTTCTGAATAATTTTTCATTCTCGATTTCCTGTATTCGGGCAAAGCGATGCCCGACGGGTTGACGTCATTTATTTAAAAAGGGTGATTAGTTGGGCAGAGTCATTCTTTTGGGAAATAAGCTCACAACTGCACGAAAATGGTTCATCGCACGAATAAGCGCGCTTCTTTCATCAGTGGTCAGCTCACTGAAATCAAGCTCATGCCGCTCGGTCCGAATATTCGCCAGATAGAATATAGCGCTTAATGCCCGCTTGTTTTCTTGGTAGTTGCGGTCAGTGGTATCGCGCATTTCATCAAAAAAGCGGGTGATATCTTTACCGCAGTCGTTACCCCAAAATTTTGAGCGCAGTTCGGCAACGTGATTCAATCCGGCGACTCTTGCACCTGTTTTTATTTCAGCCAGTGCTGCTTCAGCTTCGATAGCCATGATTAACCTCTTTCAATTTTGAACCGCTTACCATTGAATTCTTAGTGCAAAACACAGGGTGCCAGCGTTTACCGTTTTCACCCATGATCCAACCGTGGCCGTAGGACATTGAAGGACTTTGACGCTTCAGCAATGAAGCCATAGATACTGTTGCCATAGCGTTAGCTCAGGCCCATCGAAGCGCTAATGCCGCTGATCGCATCTACGGTAGTAGCAAGGGCAGGGTTAGAGTGCACACGAGCGTGAGCGCTCAGCCCAATCAGAGAGAGACAACGAATTCCAGCATTTACGTTTTCCATAAAAGCGCTGGTACGCGATGCCGTCATGCGTTCGCCTGATACTGCCGCAGCAGCAACTTTGCCTAATTCAGCCGTAGCCTGCATAACGTAGTGGGTCATACGTTCGGCCTTAGCTTCATTCATCGGTACTGCTGGTAAACATTTCATTTGTGCCAGCAAACCATCAATCAATGTTGCATCCTCAGTGATATCAGTAAGTACAGCGATTTCGAGTGCCGTTAACTGATGCATCTGGTCAGGGTTGAGCTTATTGCGAAGAGTCTGCTGATTCATACCAACTTTGTCCGCCAGCTCACGAATATTGTGGCGAACAGCGAAAGCGCGGCACGCATTTTCAAAATGGGATTGTTGAGAAACTTGAAAATCAAACATGGTTACCGATCCTTGAACTTGCATAATCAAGTTATGGTTTGATATAGCGACAATTGAGGGCCTGCTGACGGTTCTTTTCACGCCATGCGGCAACGTTAATCAGAGCATTACCGTGCTTTTCCATGATGTCAGTGCGTGTTCTGCCGGTCTTTTTACATTTAATAATGCGTGTGACAGTACTAGTAGGAGTGGGGGCTAAGAGTATGACGCCGTTGGCGATCCACTTTTCCAGCACGGATTTACTAATGCCGTTAGCTGCTGCAAAGTCTTCCTTAGACATGGTAGGCGAGGTATTAAGCGTAATTGCGCGGTCTACGGCAGTGTTAACAGCTGCGCTTAGTGCAGGCATTAGAGCAGACGTAATCTGAGCAATGAATTCTTGTGACTGCGCAGAGTTAAATGCGTTTTGACCGTTTGCATTTTCAGTATGCATAGAGCAATATCTCCTTTTGGTTGTTCTGTTATACGGTGTTTCATGTGGTGTGATACATCCTAAATCAACAAATGACCATTAGTAAACAACAAATGTTTATTTATTTGGTGGCTTATGGATTTTACCGAAGGAACGGCGTTAGAGATTATTGAGCGTCTGTCTACTGCGTATGGGGTTACGACGCAGAAAGCACTAGCTGAATGCCTTGGCATACCTGCCGCCAATGTAAGCAATTGGGTGAAACGTGATAGTGTCCCCGGCAGTGCATTTGTAAAGTGCGCACTGGATACAGGCTGTGATCTCAGCTTGCTTACTACAGGGAAACTTGCAAATTCAAAATTTAAGGAAGGGTTTGCTTCAGCACGGGGTAAAGAGCTTTACGATAATATTATGTCCAATGGTGGTAAGCCTGTTCTACGCCGCATAATGGATGCATATGGTTTTAGCTTACAAAAACAATTGTGTGATTTGTTTGATATTTCATCAGGTACAGTAAGTACCTGGGTTCGCCGTGGCTATTTTCCGGGCGATGTAGTGGTTGCTTGCGCGCTTGATACTGGAGCCTCATTAGAATGGTTAGCGACAGGCCAATGTTTGAGTGATGAAATAAAAAAAAGCACTCCATCTATATCAAAAGTTACAAAAAAAAACCTCCTTGCAGGAAAATTGCGAGATGCAGGTTATTGGGACGTTGATTTGAATTTCTTATCGCAGACTATTATAAAACCTATTTATATCTATGGAAGTATTACCTCTTGGATTATAGATGCCAGTATTATTGATATTAGCAATGGCAGGTGGTTACTTGCCGTTAATGGCAAATATGATGTCTATGACGTAAGCTTATTACCAGGGAATGTAATTAAAGTTTCTAATAAAAATGCAGATTTTAGCTGCAAGGATAACAGTATTACGGTTGGCGGCAAAGTAATGTTAACGTTAGAATTAAATGTTTAATTTTAATTGCTAGATACAGTCTAATAGCTGTGATTTTATAAAAAATACATTATTGGAGTGCTGAATGGAATTGGTTTTTGTTTACGCCAAAGAACACAAAATCCTCAAGGATTTTGATGCTTCTTTTAGCTCTACTTACAATGTTATCTTCTCAGATTCATTGCTATCAATTGAGCATAAGAAAGATACTACGGTTGATTATTATAGCGGGTGTAATCTAAAAGCTATTGTTGGGAAAAATGGAGCCGGGAAATCTACATTGCTAGACTTTATAGAGGAGTCTTGTTCAAATTATACTGAATCAAGGGGGTTTATCATATGGTATGATTCAGGTAATAAAAGTTTTTTGATACACGATATTAATGAAACGCTTAAATCCGTGAGAATAGAAAGTCACTTGGGATATAAAATAGTAATAAACAATAAAAGGAGTTTAGAAAAAACAGAAACTAAAATATTCAAAATAAATAATATGGCTACAACAGGCTTTAACGGGTTTAACAAAAAAAGGAAAAATGTCATTGATTATTCCTTGGGTGCTCAGTCAAAGTATCGAGGAAAGAAAAGATCAATTAATCTTCAAAGAATGTTGTCTTTTTTTAATAATAGCCTGTGGCTAAAAAACAAGAAGGC
>NZ_DALZCD010000182.1:5349-8801 GCF_031978025.1 Erwinia sp. | reverse complement strand
CTGCAGAAAGAGGATTATCGGCAGGATGAATCTGACTGAGCAGTTGTAAACAAAGAAGAGCCGTATTCTGTCGTAACGTTAGTTGCTGTGCTGGCCTTGACATAGCATCCGGTGAGTTTCCCACATGTGTTAATGCGAGAGGAAAGTCATACTGGTCACGCTGAATATGCTGACTATCCCTGTCTGTAACAGAAGTATGCGTAATGTTGCTCCTGCTGTTGTTTTCAAAAAGCTTATTCTGGTGAGTCCCGGCTGTCGCTCTGTGTTGTGTTGCTGATACTGGCATGGCCAAACATCCCTTTCCTGAAAAGGAATAACTTAGCCCTCTCCCTTTGATATAGATATCATTTAACAATCATCCAGTCCCGGACTGGCGAGCAGTACGCAGCCGGTTCACTGAATGATGCGAAGCGTCATGGAGGCGCCAGCTGAAGGTCAATACCTGGTTATTCATGCATCACTCTGACATATTTTAACCGTAAAGGAGGCAGCCATTCATATGAAACTAAGTGATTACTATAAATTTATGGCGCTGTTGCAAAGATCATTATGAGGCAACCTTTAGTGTTACTGAAAGGTCTCATCTTTCAAAGACTCTGCTCACCAGACGCATTCCGCCCAGGGGATGCCAAAAATAAAATGATTCGGCCTGACCTTTCCGTATCGCACGCATCACTTCAATCTTTTTATGTTGACGTGACTCTACTTTTTCCGGCTGTCGCAGGCAGCTTATGGGCCATTTTTGCACTGCCATAGGTTCTGAAGTTTCTTACGTTTTTCCTGTGAGGTTCACGTATGAATTTGCTGGATCATTAAGGTTCGCTTTTCGCACAAAGCGGAGCTTGTCACGCGTACATGTCCGCTTTGTGCCAGCAGCGGTACATGTAAAGCCACACCTTCAGATTGCTCCGTCTTTTACCCATGAGCTTAATGTTCATCGCTTATCCGTTTCGATGGATTCACTCATGCACATGCATACTTCGGTGCCTGCCGAAGCAATATGCCTTCGCCATCATTAAACTGTCCGAAAATTGACGAGGGAGCGAACCATGATTGCAGTACTTTTTGAGGCAGATGCCCTGCCTGAATCTCAGGAAAGATATCTTCAGCTTGCTTCAGAGCTGCAGCCTCTTTTATCCGACACGCCTGGTTTTATTTCAATTGAGCGCTTCCAGAGCCTGACCACGCCCGGAAAAATTCTTTCTTTGTCGTGGTGGAAAGATGAAGAATCCGTAGACGGATGGAAGCGTAACATCATGCATCAGGCTGCGCAGAAAGAAGGCAGGCAATCGATTTTTTCATTCTACAGAATACGGGTAGCCAGCGTATTCCGTGATTACTCTTCTGATAAGGGAACGAATCAGCATGTATGATATCCACGTTATTCTCGCAAATAGCCCGGGATTCCTGGGATCACTGGGTAATTTACTGGGTGAAAATGGAGTGGGACTTGAGGGCGGTGGCGTATTTACCACACCTGAGGCAGGACATGCACACTTCCTGGTTGAAGACGGTGAAAAAGCTTGCAGGATACTGGCTAAAGCTGGCTTTAAAGTCTGCAATGTGTGTCGTCCTCTCGTAAGAAAATTACCTCAGGAACGACCCGGTGAACTGGGAGAAATAGCTGACACCATTGCCCGGAACGGCATCAATATTCTGGTACAGTACAGCGACCACAGCAACCGGCTTATTCTGATTACAGATGATGATACTCGGGCAGCTGAAGTCACCCAAAAATGGGCCATACCTGCTGAATGAAAGACCTTAACACACAGTGCGCCAGTGAGCCGGATGATGTTCTTGAAACAGCAATGGCAAGGGTAGCTTCTGCCATGTCCGATCCGTCAAGGGTCAATATTCTGTGCGCTCTGATGGACGGACGGGCGTGGACAGCCACCGAACTTAGCGTAGTGGCGGGTATAGCAGCCTCGACAGCCAGCGGGCATCTGAACCGGCTTCTCAGCAACGGCCTGGTTATTTGCCTGACGCAGGGGCGTCATCGATATTACAGTCTTGCGGGCCATCATATCGCTGAACTGCTGGAAAACCTGATGGGCGTTTCCATGCGTACTTATAAGACGCTTCTTTCCAGTACGCCGGTCTGTCTTCGGTATGCACGCACCTGCTATGACCATCTGGCAGGCGAACTTGCCGTCAATATTTATGAATGGATGCTGCGGGAAAAATGGCTGGCAGCAGATGGATCGGGACTCACCTCTGTCGGCAAAATGCATTTTGAGCAAATGGGCGTCGTGCTTAATTCCCGCACGCGCCGCAAGCCCTGCTGCCCTTGTCTGGATTGGAGTGAACGACGTTTCCACCTCGGTGGTGACGCTGGTTCAGCCCTGTTTACGCTATTCCTGCAAAAAGAATGGGTAACGCGTATACAGGGATATCGTGAAGTGAACGTAACCGCTCCAGGCCGGGTTGCAATGTATCGTCTGTTTGAGCTAACAATTACCTGAACTTAAGTCACGTCTCTGCTATTCAGAGCGGATGATATTGAGTGCCTTCCTGTTACTCGCCCATTTTGACAAACGCGGATCCGCTTTTCGCTCACGGCGGACATGCTCGTCCATGTCTGCTTTGTGCCACCAGCAGACATTTCCCCGAGTGAGCCAGTGCACAAACCAGTACAAAAATCTTCGGCGTAAATTTATCTAACCTCATGAAATTTAAAAACAGCCCGTCATTTGCCTAATCGTTCCAGGGCAAAAGCACATATCTGCTAGCCGACTCTGCTGCGTATACCTATAGCGGTGTTTTTCTTACGCTATAAGTGACGTATGGCATCACAAGAGCATGAATTATCAGCCGATCGCAAGGCGCATTCATTACTTGCTTATGCCAGCGGTGCCGGCAATGAAGATATTGGCCTTGTGTTTACGGGAACGGAGAAATCATTGCTAAAAGCGGGGAAGCTTAAGAAGATGAGTGAAGTTTCTGTCTGGGTGATGTGAATTGGGTGAAGGTGGTGACGTATTAGGGTCGCCATGTGGCATGCAACCAGCACACATCGCCCTGAATGTCGGGCGTTTAACTGTTTTATCTGTTGAGGGTGTATGAATAAATCTCTGATGACGCTGGTCTGCTGTGTATGTTTTTCATCTTGTCTGGCGCAAGCCGCTTCTACAGTCTGTCTTCCCCAGAATTTTGGAGGTAAAGCTGATGGAAAAAACCTGAATACCCATGCAATCCAACAGGCTATTCAGCAATGTAGCCAGCGTGGTGGAGGAACAGTTCAACTGTCACCGGGGCTCTGGTTAAGTGGTCCGCTGCAATTACAAAGTAATATCACGCTGCAAATTGATAAAGGAGGAACGCTGAAAGCAAGCAATCAGGAAGGGAAATTCATCTCAGCGTTTATTGGGCAACCCGCTAAAGCGAATGAAGCCTTTATCTTCGCCAGTCACGTTAAAAATATCGCCATTACGGGGGGCGGCACACTGGAT
>NZ_DALZCD010000182.1:0-5339 GCF_031978025.1 Erwinia sp. | reverse complement strand
TGGCGATGGAGAAAAACCTGGTGGCCTGAAGCATTGAAAATTCGTGGCGAAGTGAGAGGAGGAAATAAAAAAGCCTTCACCGATCGCTTTCCCGGAATTCCTTTAGCGAACGGCGTTCCCCGCCCCTGGTTTGTCGAATTTAATGATGTCACCGAAGGGAAGATTCAAAAACTGCATCTGACTAATTCGCCAATGTGGAACATTGTTATTCGCAATAGCACCGATATTCATGTGAGCGATGTGAAGATTACCAACCCTGTCACTTCGCCGAATACTGATGGCCTAGACATCGTCTCCTCCCAGAATGTGACGGTTTCAAATATGGATATTTATACGGGCGATGACAATATTGCCATTAAATCCGGGTTAGTTAATGGCACGGCAGCCGCCTCAAAGAATATCACCATCAACAACTCCATTATGCGTGAGGGGCACGGTATCTCTGTGGGCAGTGAAACCGCTAACGGTATCGGCAAAGTGACTATCACTGGCGTGACATTTCTGAATACGGAAAATGGCGTGCGCATCAAATCAGCCAGAGACAGGGGCAACACCATCGGCCCGCTTGTCGCCAGCCATCTCACCATGACCAATGTGACTACGCCGATCCTGGTGACTAACAGTTACAGCGGCCAGGCGGGAGCACAGGGGCACACGCTAACCCAGCCTATAGAAACGGCCCCGGTGACGGCATCAACGCCGAAATTCAAAGGGATAAACATCTCAGATTTGGTCGCGACTAAAGCGACCTATGCCATGATTTTCAGCGGCCTGCCGGAGTCCCCAATACACGATGTCGCGCTAAATAACATTAAGATTGATGCCCGTTATGGCGTGCAGGCAAGGTATGTCACGGGGGAAGGCGATAACTTGAACGTTTCCGTGAAGGAAGGATCGACGATAGAAAAAGGCCCCGATGCAACGCTAAAATTGAAACGCGGAACAGATTAACGCAATGAACGAGGGATTGGCTGCGTAATCTGGCGGCTTTTAATGTCCGCTTTGTGCCAGGAGCGGACGTTGGCGCATTATGGCAATGTATCGCTAATCAAAAATCACGGGCAAAAACTCATATCTGAGAACACAGGTACGCCCCGCTTTTTCAGCTGTTTTTATAGACGGAAAATTTTCCGGAAGAATGGTTCCTGCAATTAAGCAAGCCTCCCGGCTAAAGTGCGAAAGGTGGTTACGAAGTAAACACTGTGCCCAGGAAGCCAGAGAGCGTCCGCGAAACGCGGGTAGTATCACTTCTTCCGAAATTTGGTAACCCTTTAAAAAGGCAACTTTCTCTTTCTCGCAAATGATTAGTCCGACCTGAACGCCTTGTTCCTGAACAATATACGTATGGCCTTTAGAAATATGGTTACCGAGGTCTTCGTTATCTACAGAACACAGGCTGCCTGATAAGGCAGGAATTGTAGACCATGAATGTTGATAGGCCTCCAGCAGAGCATTTCGACACCAGTCAAAATCAGCACTTGAGGCGGGTTTCAAGGTAAGTCCATTGTCATAATACTTTGGTTGATTAAACAGGCAGGATGCATATACAAGCTGGTCAGTCATCCCCTGGACGGTATTGTTACCGGGCGCAAGCTGGCGAATGTGTTGTGGTTTTAAATCCGCCCATTCCCGGCTGACAGCTTTGAGCACGGAATCATCAATGTCAGCGCTCGAAGCCACAATATCAACGAAAGGGCGGTTAATATCGCCCCCTCTGTAACGTGGGCCTGTCAGAAAATGTCGACCATCGATGCAAAGCTTCCGTTGTAAGAAATAGGACTGGGGTAAACCCGTTTCTTTCCACGGAAACCTTGCCGCAAAAGCATTGTCTGCGCATCTTTCTGTCTGTTCACTAATCCATTTTTCAAGCCAGCTATGTAGGGTTTTCTGCGGCAAAGGTAGTTCTGCATAGTGGGAAAGCATAAATTTAAGCATCATATCCATCTGATATCGCCCCCTTAAGCAAATTAATCCCACCGATTTTCCTTTTTTTTATTCTTACAGCAAGCGGCATATGAAGCTTTAACGTCCGCTATCCGCTCTTAGCGGACGTTGCCCTGCACGTCCATCCGCTTTGTGCCAGGAGCGGACGTTGGTTATACCCGGTTGTGTATGCCATAAAACAAAACCGGGATATTTTCTGTCTGTTAAAGACTTATAAAAGAGCATATGTAGTATCAAGATAAGCTAAAGCCAGATTATTGACGCATTCCAATAGCCAGGCGATTAAAAGCAGACATCAGGGAAATTGCAAAAGTCAGATCGGAAATTTCTGTATCACTAAAGTGAGCTTTCAGAGGTTCAAAATAACTATCCTTTCCGAATGTATCACTTACGTTGACTAATGCCTCCGTCCAGTCCAGTGCCGCTCTTTCCTTATCATTAAAACGAGAACTTACTTTCCATCCTGAAAGCGCGTCAATTTTTGCATTATCTACACCTGCAGTCCGCAAAGACTTTGCATGCATTTCCAGACAGAAAGCACAGCCGTTTATCTGTGATACTCGCAGGTAAACGAGTTCGATAAGTTCTTTTCCTAACGTACTTTTCTCAAGCGCCTTTTTTGTAGATGCCAAGCCTGCATAGGCTTCACCCGAAAGTGAGGTATAAGGCAAACGAAGTTGGGACATTGAATATCTCCTTAAGATGTAGGCTGAAGATATTATACATTTCTGTCTGTCTTGAAGTGATCCAGAGTGCTCTTGAAGGAGTAGGAAAGATTCAGGGATCCTGTCCGTTCTGTGCCAGAAGCGGACGTTGCTGCATCAATCAGAAAAGACCATTACAAACCCTCAACTTGCAGCCCGGTTCTTCTGAACAGTTTGAATTCTCAGGGCAAGCCACTACTCTATGTACATACGTACTTATATGAGACTGTGATGACGGCAAAAACTCAGCAAAGGGTAAAAAGAGTCAGGCGCTACGACCCTGAGCGTAAGGAAAAAATAGTGGATAAAGCATTTGAGCTTATTGCTGAATGCGGTGTAGCCGGCATCACGCATCGTCTTATTGCCGGGCGTGCCGGTGTCCCTCTGGGCTCAATGACCTACCACTTCAAAAACATGGACGAACTTCTGTTTCTCGTTTTCAGTCGCTTTGCGCAGAAAAGTGCAGAGTTCGTGACATCCCGAATGGAAAAAGCTGAGAATCCTGAAGCCGCAATAGAATGCTTCGCATCCATGATGACCGACAGAGAGTGGGTAAATCGTCAGAATATGGCCGTTCTCTACGAGTTTTATTCCCTGGCGACGCGTGAGCCCGCCTATCGCCAGATTCTGACGGGCTGGTCAAACGCGACCAGACATAGCCTTGAGCATTTTTTTCCGCCTGCAACGGCTCGAGCATTTGATGTCTGCATTGAAGGCGTGTTGCTGCAAAACTTCCTTAATCCTGAGGGCGGACTACCGTATGAGGAAATCATCGCTTTGCTCAAACGTATATCTGCAACCGATCAACATACCCTTGCTCATGCCCCAGCAGAGCAGCCCTGACGTTTAGTTTTAAAAATCAAAACAGGAGAGATGATGAAACGAGAAACTTTATTTAAATATGCCCGAGAGCATTACAAAGCCGAGCCGGAGTATCTGTGGAGCAATTTGCCGGGCTATGCGGTTCTGCGCCATCATGATGGCGAAAAGTGGTTTGGAATCGTGATGAACGTTCCCGGCACGAAGCTTGGTCTTGAGAAAGAAGATGAAATCGATGTTCTTGAGGTCAAGGTCAGACCAGAACATATCGGCTCTCTGAGAAAAAAAGAGGGTATTTTGCCTGCTTATCATATGAACAAAGAGCACTGGGTAAGCATTGTGCTTGCAGGCTCTCTGTCATCAAAAGAAATCCACGATCTTTTAGCAGAAAGTTATGAACTGACCACAAAATGAAACGAACACGCCGCCAGAGCGGCGTAATAAAGTTTCACTCAGTCAGGTTCTGGCACGGTGACACAGACATTTAAAAAATGCCGTATGGGGCATTGAAGCGGTTTTCAGGATCATATCTTTTTTTCATTACCTGAAGCTTATTCAGCGACTCTCCATAAAAGTTGCGTGCTCTTTCCTGACCTTCTGGTCCCAGCACTGCCGGGTAAGATCCAAAGGCATTAACCGGCCCAATAATTTTTTGAATCTCCGACATCCACTTATCCCCCTGCACTTTTTCAGCAGCGGTTTGCCAGCTCGCCACAATCTGCATGTTGAAATGGTCACGACGATGAGAAAAAGCCGTTTCTTCAGCAGCGATATTCGCGGCATGGCCGCGAAAGTCATGCAGCATAATGCAGTTCTGTTCTGAAGGCATACGCAGACAGCATTCAATCACTGCTTGCGAAACCTCATCATTCAGATAGTTGAGGTTAAAAGCGTCCATCCGGTAACCACGCCCTTTAGGCCAGGAACTGCGATCGGAAGCACTGTCATAGGTTTCCCTGTATTCAGACCAGCCTTTTTTGACCAGCGTGGCGCCTGCCAGCAAAGTCAGCTGCCGGATATACTTCTCTCCCGTGATTTCATCCCCCGTCCACATTGGTTCAAGAGTAAGCCCTACCCCCTTGCCAGGAAGGGCTGAGTACGTAGAGAAAATACTCAACCTGTCGTCCCCCTCATCCAACATTTCCTGGAGACGCTTAAGCCCCTGTAGGGCGTAGTCAGGTTCAATAAAGAGCGTGGCTGTCAGCACGGGAGGTAATCGGTGGATAGCAAACTCTGCCGAAGCCAGCACGCCAAAGTTTTTACCTGCGCCCCGTAGCGACCAGAATAAATCAGGGTTTTCTGTTTTGCTGGCGGTAATAAGGGAACCGTCTCCCAGTACCATTTTTGCTTTTATAAGGTTGTCCGTTACCAGCCCAAAGCGGGGGTTTAGCTTTCCATAGCCCCCTCCCAGCGCCAGACCGGCAAGCCCCACCTCAGTATGCACCCCTGTAACCAGTGCATAACCTTGAGGAAGGGCGTCTAAAGCATTTTTGACAATCACACCGCCAGAAGCACTCAGCGTTGAGCTGTCACAATCAATTGAGACGTCCCGCAAATCCCGGAGATCTAACGTAATCCCTTCTGTCGAAACTGCACGCCTGTACCAGTCATGGCCACCGCCCAGCACTGAGACGGGCAGATCGTATTCAGCCGCAATACGTATGGCATTTTGTAAATCAGATACGCTTGTGCAACGAACAGAAATGGGCGCGTTTACTTCATCTATCCCATTCCACAGGCCAGTCCGCAACTTCTGCCCCGCTTCATGACCTGAAGAGATTGTGCCCCTGATAGATCGCTTAAGAGAGCTGATAATTCGGGCGTACATTTCGGCCTCCTTATATGTACATTGGTACACATAAAGCTAGCAGA
>NZ_DALZCD010000181.1:0-8819 GCF_031978025.1 Erwinia sp. | reverse complement strand
AAAAACGATAACGATATCCTGACCGGCCTGCTGTCGTTGATGACGAAAGAGGGCAGCGACTATACGCTGACTTTTCGTATGTTGTGCGAGACCGAGCAGCAGCAGTCGCATTCACCTCTGCGCGATGAGTTTATCGATCGTGAAGCATTTGACAGCTGGTATAACGTTTATCGTCAGCGATTACTGCAGGAAGAAAGCGACGACGCGACGCGCCAGCAAAAGATGAAGCAGGTCAATCCGGCGGTGGTGTTGAGAAACTATCTGGCCCAGCAGGCGATTGAACGGGCTGAACAGGATGACATCAGCGTGTTGGCCCGGCTGCATCAGGCATTGATACGGCCCTTTGACGACGCGCCGGAATTTGCCGATTTGATGCGCCGCCCGCCGGACTGGGGGAAAAAGCTGGAGGTTAGCTGTTCAAGCTAACCTGAGGCAGGGTTATCCGCAAAACCGGCACGTTGAGGTGTGCGGAACCCTGCCTGTTTTCAGGCGGTGTCAGCGCCTTGCTTTCACCGCCTCCGCCAGCAGTGTCAGGACCTCTTCACTGTCTTCCCATCCCAGGCAGGGATCGGTAATCGACTGGCCGTACACCAGCGGCGTGCCGGCCTGCACTTTCTGCGTCCCTTCCTTCAGGAAACTCTCGATCATCACGCCAGCAATCGACTGAGAACCGGTACGGATCTGTTGGGCTATGGACGCGGCGACCTCTTTCTGCAGGCGGTGCTGTTTCAGACAGTTACCGTGGCTGAAATCAATCACTAATCGTTCCGGAAGATTGTGCTCGCGCAGGCTGGCAGCGGCAGAAGCGACGTCTTCCGCATGGTAATTCGGCCGCTTGCCGCCGCGCATAATGATATGCCCTGACGGGTTGCCGCTGGTCTGATAAATGGTCATCTGCCCATACTTGTCCGGCGAGAGGAACATATGGCTGGCACGAGCCGCGCGTATCGCATCAACCGCGATCTGAATATTTCCGTCGGTACCGTTTTTAAAGCCAACCGGACAGGAGAGCGCAGAAGCCATTTCGCGGTGAATTTGGCTTTCCGTCGTGCGGGCACCGATAGCTCCCCAGCTGATCAGGTCTGCCAGAAACTGCCCCACAACCATATCCAGAAATTCGGTAGCCGTAGGCATGCCCAGTCGGTTTATCTCCAGCAGCAGCTCGCGCGCCACGGCCAGGCCATGATTAACCCGGAAGCTACCGTCAAGATCGGGATCGGAAATCAGGCCTTTCCAGCCCACCACGGTACGGGGTTTCTCAAAATAGGCGCGCATCACGATTTCCAGCTCGGCGGCGTGACGCTGGCGCAGCACGTTAAGCTTTGCCGCATAGGCCAGCGCAGCCTCAGGATCGTGAAGCGAGCAGGGGCCAATTACCACCAGCAGACGGCGATCTTCGCCGGACAGGATCCGGGCAATACGCTGTCGGGAAGCGGTAACGTTTTCGGCAATATCAGGCGTGATCGGATAACGCTGCGCCAGTTCGTCAGGCGTAATCAGGCTCTCGATGCGCGCGGTCCGCAGTTCATCTGTCTTGTTCATAGTCTTCCAAAAATTTTTTTCTTCGCAGCGGCGGGAATACCGGGAAGTGATGGCGATCACAATAAACCCGACACGATATGGATTTCAACCCGAAACGCCGGACAGAACGGCGCAACGGGATAAATATCACTGTTTCTGGCGCGGAATCAAAACAAGGGTGCTTCAGTACATACGACGCGTCAGGCCCATGATATCTAAAATTTTCGTGGCAATTTCCTCAACGGAATAGTTGGTGCTGTTGAGGTAACGGATTTGATGCGTCCTGAACAAGGCTTCCACTTCGCCCACTTCCAGACGACACTGGCGCATAGAAGCGTAGCGGGTGTTTTCTGCCCGCTCCTGGCGGATAGCGGCCAGTCGCTCAGGATCGATAGTTAAGCCAAACAATTTATGTTGAAAAGGCCGCAGCGCAGGGGGCAGCTTCAGATTATCCATGTCGTCGGCAATAAACGGATAATTGGCGGCGCGAATGCCGAACTGCATGGCCAGATAAAGGCTGGTCGGCGTCTTGCCGCAGCGCGATACGCCCAGCAGGATCACCTGAGCATCTTCCAGGCCACGCAGTGAAATACCGTCATCGTGCGCCAGGGTGTAGTCGATGGCGGCAATACGGGCATCGTACTTACCCAGATTATTGGCCGTCAGGCCATGTGTGCGATTAGCGACCGGCGCGGGCGCTATCCCCAGCTCTTGCTGTAGCGGCGCCACCAGAGACTGAACGATATCCTGACAGAATCCCTCGCTTTGCAAAATAATTTCACGAATTTCCGGCGTGACGACAGAAATAAAGACCAGCGGTCGCAAGCCGCTTTTCTGCCAGATAGCGTTGATTTGAGCTTTGACAGCCTGCGCTCGCTGTACGTTTTCCACAAAGGGTAGGGTCACGCTATTGATGCTGACAGGAAACTGGGAAAGTACCGCGTGGCCAAGCACTTCAGCCGTAATGGCCGTTCCGTCAGAAATATAAAATACGCTACGTTCGTTGCTGTCCATTTTGGCTTCCTGAAAAACTGAGTGGCAGAGTAAATTAAACTACAGTCTTATAGAAATTAACGCCAGCCGGCATCGTGAAATTTAAATTTCATATTCTATTAAATTTTTATTTTTGTTTCATTGAAAAGGTCTGCACCCCTGTATAATGGCATTAATGAAATAACGTTCCTGTTTATTATGCGTAAAAAGCGATATTAATCAGGAAAGCATTCTGAAAAGGAATCAAGTTAACCCGTTATGCTTCCTGTTTTTGCAATGCAAAGCTGAAATTAAAATTACTATTACTATCAATGTCTTAAATATATTTATTTTGCGTGAAATAAGATTGTCATTCGCGGATTAGTCTTAAAAACTTCCTTTTATTCAGCTTGAACGATTCAACAGTTTCTTTCCACCCGGTGAATGTGGCAGGCTCAAAAACGCACGATGCTATTTCCGTTAATTCATTCACAAAAGGATTGCTTCAATGTCCAATCAAGGCGCACTGCCGTTTGTGCTCTGGTATAACCAGCTTGGCATGAACGATGTTGATCGGGTGGGGGGCAAAAATGCCTCTCTGGGTGAAATGATCACTAATTTGTCATCGCTTGGCGTTTCCGTTCCCAACGGTTTTGCCACTACGGCCGATGCATTCAATCAGTTCCTCGATCAGAGCGGCGTCAGTCAGCGAATTTATGAGCTGTTGGACAACACCGATATTGATGATGTAGACGAGCTGGCGAAAGCGGGCAAGCAAATCCGCGACTGGATTGTGGAAACGCCTTTCCAGCCCGAACTGGAGCACGCTATCCGTGAGGCTTACCAACAGCTCTCTGCTGATGACGCCGACGCTTCGTTCGCCGTTCGCTCTTCCGCAACGGCTGAAGATATGCCGGACGCCTCTTTCGCCGGGCAGCAGGAAACCTTTCTGAACGTACAGGGCTTCGATGCCGTGCTGGTTGCAGTGAAGCATGTCTACGCTTCGCTGTTTAACGACAGGGCGATCTCTTATCGCGTGCATCAGGGCTACGATCATCGTGGCGTCGCGCTGTCAGCTGGCGTGCAGCGCATGGTGCGTTCCGATGCAGGTGCCGCTGGCGTGATGTTCACCATCGATACCGAATCGGGCTTTGATCAGGTGGTCTTTATTACCTCCGCTTTCGGGCTGGGCGAAATGGTGGTTCAGGGCGCGGTCAACCCTGACGAATTCTATGTACATAAGCCCACGCTGGCCGCAGGCCGTCCAGCTATCGTACGCCGTACCATGGGATCGAAAAAAATCCGCATGGTCTACGCCGATTCACAGGCGCATGGCGAACAGGTCAAAATCGAAGACGTGCCGGAAACGGAACGCGATCGCTTCAGCCTTACCAGCGAAGAAGTGGAAGCGCTGGCGGCACAGGCCGTACAGATTGAAAAACATTATCAGCGGCCAATGGATATTGAATGGGCCAAGGACGGGCACACCGGCAAACTGTTTATCGTGCAGGCGCGTCCGGAAACCGTCCGCTCTAACGGGCAGGTGATGGAACGCTATACGCTGCAGGGCAAAGGCAGCGTGGTCGTGGAAGGACGGGCTATCGGCCACCGCATCGGCGCGGGCGAAGTGAAAGTGATTCACGACATTAGCGAGATGAACCGCATTGCCAAAGGTGACGTGCTGGTCACCGATATGACCGATCCCGACTGGGAACCGATCATGAAGAAAGCGTCGGCGATTGTGACCAACCGTGGCGGTCGTACCTGCCATGCTGCCATCATCGCCCGCGAGCTGGGCATTCCGGCGGTGGTAGGCTGCGGCAACGCGACCGAGCACCTGAAAGACGGACATAAGGTTACCGTCTCCTGCGCCGAAGGCGATACCGGCTATGTCTATGACGATCTGCTCGACTTTGAGGTTAAAAGCTCTCAGGTTGACGAAATGCCTGCTCTGCCGCTGAAAATTATGATGAATGTGGGCAATCCCGATCGCGCCTTCGATTTTGCCTGCCTGCCTAATGAAGGCGTGGGGCTGGCGAGGCTGGAATTTATCATTAACCGTATGATCGGCGTGCACCCTAAAGCGCTGCTTGAGTTTGATCGTCAAACGCCGGAGCTGCAAAAGCAAATCCGCAGCATGATGAAAGGGTTTGACGATCCGGTGGAGTTCTATATTGCTCGCCTGACGGAAGGGATCGCTACGCTGGGCGCGGCTTTCTCGCCGAAAAGAGTGATTGTGCGCCTGTCGGATTTTAAAACGAATGAGTACGCCAATCTGGTGGGTGGCGAAAACTATGAGCCAGAAGAGGAAAACCCGATGCTGGGCTTCCGGGGCGCAGGTCGTTACGTAGCCGACAGCTTCCGCGACTGCTTTGCGCTTGAGTGCGAGGCGGTTAAGCGCGTGCGCAACGAAATGGGGCTGACTAACGTTGAGGTGATGGTGCCGTTTGTCCGCACGGTGGCGCAGGCGAAAGCGGTGGTGGAAGAGCTGGCGCGTCAGGGCCTGAAACGTGGCGAAAATGGCCTGAAAATCATCATGATGTGCGAAATCCCTTCCAATGCCCTGCTGGCAGACGAGTTCCTGCAGTACTTTGACGGTTTCTCTATTGGCTCCAACGATATGACACAGCTGACGTTGGGGCTGGACAGGGATTCCGGGGTAGTCTCAGCGCTGTTTGACGAACGTAATGATGCGGTGAAAGCGCTGCTGTCGATGGCCATCCGCTCGGCGAAAAAAGCCGGGAAATACGTGGGCATCTGCGGTCAGGGACCGTCCGATCATGAAGATTTTGCCGCGTGGCTGATGGAAGAGGGGATCGACAGCCTGTCGCTCAATCCGGATACGGTAGTCCAGACCTGGCTGAGCCTGGCAGAATTGCATAAATCATAACGATTCATTATAAGATGCAGTGAAAGGCCGACTTGTGCGGCCTTTTTACTTTGCTACAGATAAAAAAAAGCCCATCACATGGGATGGGCAAAGACTACACACAGCAATTCTTTAGGTTGTTTGGGGAAAAAGGTTGTTTATAAATCAGCGCGTTGCTGCTAAACATAACCGATATACTATTCCCCCCGCTGAAGTGCGTCTTTAAGAATCCTCTTATTAGTTTAAAGGCGATAATATTTAATCAGTGAATTTACAGGCGTAAGAGGCAATAAGTGTACTTTTATTAATCAATTGTCAGTAACTAAGACGCTGAAATTGAAAAAAGGACAAATAATGGTAAAAGTTGCTTAACAAATGCTTCTTTTAAAGTAATGACTGGTTTTAAAGCGTTAAGGCGGTCAGACGCGCTGACCGCCGAAAAGTTATTGTTTGACAGAATTTTCCTGTTCTATTTCAGCAAGTTCTTCTACCACTTCTTCAGGATCATCTTTTGGCGCTGGCTCTTCATGCATCCAGACCGAGACCAGTCGATAAGAGACTGCCAGTACCACCGGGCCGATAAAGAGGCCGATCATACCAAACGCAACCAGTCCGCCAATTACCCCTGAGAGGATTAAAATCATCGGCAGATCGGCACCCATTCTTATCAGCATGGGGCGCAGCACGTTATCCAGCGTCCCCACTACGCAGCTCCAGATCAGCAGAACGGTGCCCCAGGTGGTATCGCCGCTCCAGTAAAGCCAGATAATAGCCGGGACCAGAACCACCAACGGCCCAAGCTGCACCAGACAGGACAGGATCATCACCACCGTCAGGACGGTGGCATAGGGAATGCCGGAAATCGCTAAACCGATACCGCCCAGTACGCCCTGCACCAGCGCGGTAACCACTACGCCAAGCGCAACGGCGCGGATCGCCTGACCGGCAAGCAGTACCGCAGCATCACCGCGACGATGGGCCAGCCGGTAGGCAAAATGGCGGATGCCGTTGCCTACCTGCTCGCCGCGCCAGTAAAGCAGCACGCTGAACAGCAGCATCAGCCCCAGATGCAGCATAAAGCGGCCAAAATGCCCGGCCTGCGCAAACAGAAAAACGCTGGTACGGCCGATATAGGGCTGCACGCTGGTCATCATTGCCGTACCGCCGCCGGCCACCAGATGCCGCCAGGCAGAATAGAGCTTTCGCCCGACCAGCGGAATATCGTGCAGCCACAGCATCTGCGGCAGCATGACATGGCCGGAGGTGGCCCAGGCGATCACCGGCCCACTGTTTTCAATAAGACTGTTAACCAGCAGCGCGACGGGGATGACAAACAGCAGCACCAGCAGCAGCGTCATGGCGATGACCGCCAGCGATCGTCGCCCCCACAGCCAGCCCTGGAATTTCAGCATCAAAGGCCAGGTCGCGATAACCACCATGCTCGCCCAGGCGAATCCCAGCACAAAGGGCTGAACCACCCACAGGCAGGCGACGATCAGCAGCGTAATAAACAGGATGGAGAAGATGATTTGCAGCATGTCCCATCCGTTTTGCGTGTTCTTCATGTATGACCATTAACCTCAAGTAATAAAGCCGCCAGACAACGCCGGAAAGCAGGAGCGGGCATTCCGATCCTGATGTATTAAACGCATTTTCCGTTGAAACGGCACGTTATTCTTTTCATTGCGATTTTGAAAGGGCGACAGGCCATAAAAAAATGTGATAAAACCATAAGAAAGAGCAAACGTTACACCTCAAACACAACCTGGTCACACGATAATGATCCCACAGATTTCTCAGGCGCCGGGCCTCGTTCAACTGGTGCTGAATTTTTTGCAGGCGTTAGAGCAGCAGGGTTTTACCGGTGATACCGCCACCAGCTATGCCGACCGTCTTACCCTGTCCACGGACAACAGTATCTACCAGCTGTTGCCCGATGCGGCTCTCTTTCCCCGCTCTACTGCCGATGTCGCCCTGATTGCCCGCCTTGCAGGAGAAGAACGCTATCAAAGCCTGGTCTTTACGCCGCGCGGCGGCGGCACCGGCACGAACGGTCAGTCCCTGAATCAGGGCATCGTGGTGGATATGTCGCGCTATATGAACCGCATTCTGGACATTAATGTGGAGCAGGGTTGGGTAAAGGTTGAGGCGGGCGTGATTAAAGATCAGCTTAACGCCGCGCTCAAGCCACTGGGCTATTTCTTCTCTCCGGAACTTTCTACCAGCAACCGCGCCACGCTGGGCGGCATGATAAACACCGATGCGTCAGGCCAGGGCTCGCTGGTTTATGGCAAAACGTCCGATCACGTTTTAGGCCTGCGTGCGCTGCTACTGGGCGGCGAGCTGCTGGACACGCGGCCTGTCCCGGTTAGCCTGGCGGAACAGCTGGCGGCAGAGCAAACGCGTGAAGGTCAAATCTACCGCACGGTACTGGCGTGTTGTCGCGACCGCCGTGACGTTATCGTCGAGCACTTTCCAAAGCTCAACCGCTTTTTGACCGGCTACGATTTGCGTCACGCTATTAGTGACGATTTGCAGCAGGTGGATTTAACACGACTGCTGTGTGGCGCAGAAGGCACGCTGGCGTTTATTACCGAAGCCCGCCTGAATATTATGCCGATCCCTAAAGTGCGTCGCCTGGTCAATATTAAATATGACTCTTTCGACTCTGCTTTGCGCAGTGCGCCTTTTATGGTGGAAGCGCAGGCGCTGTCAGTGGAAACGGTCGATTCAAAAGTGCTGAACCTGGCAAAGGAAGATATCGTCTGGCATTCGGTCCGCGAGCTGATCGCCGACGTGCCCGACCAGGAGATGTTGGGGCTGAATATCGTCGAGTTCGCTGGCGATGATAAGGCGATGATTGATGGCCAGGTTGCCTCACTCTGCCAGCGGCTGGAAAGCCTGATGGCGGCAAGCGAGGCGGGTATTATTGGCTATCAGCTGTGTGATGATATCGGCGGCATTGAGCGCATCTACGCCATGCGTAAAAAAGCCGTCGGGCTGCTCGGTAACGCCAAAGGCCGCGCCAAGCCGATCCCTTTTGTAGAGGATACCTGCGTGCCGCCGCAGCATCTGGCGGACTATATTGTTGAGTTTCGCCAGCTGTTGGATAGCCACAATCTGAGCTACGGCATGTTTGGTCACGTGGATGCCGGCGTGCTCCACGTGCGCCCCGCGCTGGATATGTGCGATCCGCAGCAGGAAATGCTGATGAAGCGGATTTCCGACGAGGTGGTGGCGCTGACGGCCCGTTACGGCGGCCTGTTATGGGGCGAACACGGTAAAGGCTTCCGGGCCGAATACAGCCCGGCGTTTTTTGGCGAGGCGTTGTTTAACGACCTGCGTCGCATCAAGGCCGCTTTCGATCCTGATAACCGCCTCAATCCGGGAAAAATTTGCGCACCGTGGGGCGTTGACGAACCGATGATGAAAGTGGATGCGGTAAAGCGTGGCACCA
>NZ_DALZCD010000180.1:0-8883 GCF_031978025.1 Erwinia sp. | reverse complement strand
CTGGAAAGCGCGCTGGGGCAGGCCGGGAATTATATGGAGCAATATTTTAACAAGGTTTCGTGGGCCTTCCCTGTTGCCGGCAACGATCTGCATACCAGCTGGCAATTTTACGGCGCGCGTAATAAGGAAGGGGGCGGCGTAAATAATATCAATAAGGTTTATGATGGCCTTGCCTGGCTACAGGCCGTTACGCTGAACTACAAAACCGGCCCGTTTGATTTTCGTCTGGAAGGAACCCTGGTTAAAGCCCACGGCAACCAGGGCTTTTTTCTGGCGCGTATGACTCCCGCAGGCGCGACGTCTAACGGACGCAACGATATCTGGTGGGATTCGCGCAGCGATTTTAATGCTAACGGGCAAAAGGCACTGTACGCAGGTGTGCTTTACGATCTCAAAGGCTGGCAACTGCCTGGCTGGGCAGCAGGCACCTCCTATGCTTATGGCTGGGATGCCCGCCCATCAACTAATCCTGCTTACGATCAAAGCCAGCGCCTCAGCGAGTCCGCCTGGAATATGGATTTACGCTATACGGTACAGCAGGGCCGCGCCAAAGACACACAGATTAACCTGCACTATACCCGTTACAAAAACCACTCTGACGTGCCGAGCTTTAGTAATGGTTACGGCAATATATTCCAGAGCGAAAAGGACGTGAAGCTGATAGTTATCGCGCCTTTCACCGTATTTTGATGCCACACGCTGCCAGGGAGTGCGGGAAAAGCGTATCGGGTAAGGGACGGTGCTTTTCCGCTACCGGTAGAACATTCTCATAGCGGACGAGGAAAGAAATGAAAAAATTAAAATTATCACTCGTGGCAACCGCGCTGCTGATGGCGATGGCCAGCGGTAGCGCGATAGCCGATCAGCACGTCGTCAATCAAATCAGCCAGTTTGGCGTTAAGTATACCGTTAACGATAACCATGCCGCGCTGCACGGCATTGATTGTGCGGCGTCAGGCGCGGACTGGGCTTCCTGTAATCGGGCAACGATTACCTTAACTAACCCCGGCGAAGCCGTTACCAGCAAAGACTGGGTCATTTGGCTGTCCAATATCCGCCAGACGCTGCGGGTGGATAATGACCAGTTCCGCATGGTGCACGTGGTGGGCGATCTGACGCGGCTGGAGCCGACCGAAAAATTTAAGGGGTTTGCCGCCGGTGAATCGGTGCAAATTCCCCTCGTTAACGAATACTGGCAGCTTTTTATCACGGACGTGATGCCACGCTGGTATGTCACCTCTGAAAACGCCCGGCCTGAAATTATCGCCAGCACGAATACGGAAAATCTGACCACGTTTGTCTCGCCAATGGATACCCACTGGAAGCGAACGGCGGACGATCGCAACGTACTGATGACGCCTGCCAGCCGCTTCGAAAAAAACAGTGATACCGTCCAGCTTGCGGCCGAAGCATTACGCGGACAGATTCTGCCGACGCCACTGCATATTACGCTGCATTCGCAAAATGCGGACTTAAGTCGGGGCGTACAGTTTGAGTTGAAAGGACTTAGCGTCGAGTCGGCGGAAGCGGTAAGAGAGCGTTTCGCTTTGCTGGGCGTGGTGGAAAACGCGCAGGGATACGTGATTAAAAGCACGCTGGCTCCCGATGCTTTCAAAGGCAACGAGGCGGTGTCCGGCGCCTACAGGCTAAGCATTCGCGACCAGCAGGCACGGATAGAAGGGTTTGACGAAGCGGGCGTCTATTATGGCATGATGTCTGTCCTGTCGCTGTTGCCGGCCAGTGGCGAACAGAAAATCGCTACGCTGGACGTCACCGATGCGCCACGTATGGCCTACCGCGGTATTTTTCTCGATATCGGGCGCAATTTCCACAGCAAAGAGGCGGTGCTGCGCCTGCTGGATCAGATGGCGGCCGTTAAGCTCAATAAATTCCATTTTCACCTGAGTGATGATGAAGGCTGGCGTATTGAAATCCCCGGCCTGCCGGAGCTGACCGAAATCGGCTCTAAACGCTGCCACGATTTGACGGAGCAGCGCTGTTTGTTGCCGCAGCTGGGATCCGGGCCCTTCGCCGACGCGCCGGGTAACGGCTATCTGACCCGCGATGATTACATTGATATCCTGCGTTATGCCAAAGCACGCGCCATTGAGGTTATCCCGGAAATCGATATGCCTGCTCACGCCAGAGCAGCGGTTATTTCTCTGGAAGCCCGCTATAAGCGGTTAATGAAGGAAGGGAAAACGGCAGAGGCAAACGAGTATCGCCTGGTCGATCCGACCGATACCTCAAACACAACATCCGTACAGTTTTACGACCGCACCAGCTACCTGAACCCCTGCCTGGATTCGTCCATGCGCTTTGTGGATAAGGTCATTAGCGAAATCCAGGCGATGCATCAGGCTGCTGGCGTGCCGTTGATCACCTGGCACTTTGGCGGCGACGAGGCAAAAAATATTTACCTGGGGCCAGGCTATACCGATGCAGCTAATCCTGAAGCAGGCAAGGGCCGTGTCGACCTGAGCAGGCAGGACAAGCCCTGGGCGAAATCGCAGGTTTGTCAGGCGCTGGTAAAATCAGGCAAGGTTGTCGATATGGATCACCTGCCCAGCTATTTTGGCAAAAAGGTCAGCGAGCGGGTGAACGCGCACGGTATTGAAAGGATGCAGGCATGGCAGGATGGCCTGAAAAAAGCGAAAGGCGCCCGGGACTTTGCCACCAAACGCATCGGCGTCAATTTCTGGGACACGCTTTTCTGGGGCGGCTTTGACAGCATTAATGACTGGGCCAACAAAGGCTATGAGGTGATCGTTTCCAATCCGGATTATCTCTATATGGATTTCCCGTACGAGGTCAATCCATTGGAAAGGGGCTATTACTGGGGGACCCGCTTCAACGACGAGCGCAAAATGTTCAGCTTTGCGCCGGATAATCTGCCACAGAATGCGGAGACATCGGTGGATCGTGACGGCAATTTCTTCGACGCTAAATCCGACAAGCCATGGCCGGGAGCCTACGGTATTTCCGCTCAGCTCTGGAGCGAAACTGTACGGACCGATGAGCAGATGGAAGGGATGATTTTCCCTCGAGTCCTGGCCGTTGCGGAGCGTGGCTGGCATCGAGCAGGCTGGGAGCAGGCTTATCAGGCCGGACGCGAATACAAAGGTGGCGAAACACAGCACGTTGATCGCGTAGCGCTCAACAAGGACTGGCAGCGCTATGCCAATCTGCTGGGACAGCGCGAGCTGGCAAAAATGGATAAAGCCGGCATCCACTATCGCTTGCCGCAGCCGGGCGCGAAAATTACCGCAGGCAAGCTGCAGGCCAATATCGCTCTGCCGGGCGTGACTATTGAGTACTCGCTTGACGGTGGCAACAGCTGGCAACGCTACCGCGATGACGCTCGCCCAACGGTTTCCGGCAAGGTATTCATTCGCGCCGTCAGCAGCGACGGCAAGCGTTTCAGTCGTGTAGAAACCCTATAATAACCACACGACAGGCAAAAAAAAACCGGTGAGCGATCACCGGTTTTTTTACTGCAACGCGTTACTTATCGTGCAGCGTCTCATCTTCACGACAGTCGCCGGTAGCACAGTGGCCGTAAAGATAGAGGCTGTGGTTGCTGAGCTTGATACCGTGTTTGGTAGCGATATCACGCTGGCGGGACTCAATAGACTCGTCGCTAAATTCGATTACCTTACCGCAGTCCAGACAGATCAGATGATCGTGATGCTGCTGCTGGGTAAGTTCAAAAACGGATTTGCCGCCTTCGAAATTATGGCGGGTAACGATCCCTGCATCGTCAAACTGGTTCAGCACGCGGTAAACGGTTGCCAGGCCAATCTCTTCGCCCATGTCGATCAGGCGTTTATACAAGTCTTCCGCACTGACATGATGGCACGCGGGTTCCTGAAGCACTTCCAGAATTTTCAGTCGAGGAAGCGTGACTTTCAGGCCGGCCTTCTTTAATGCGGTATTATTGTCAGTCATGCGGATATTGTCCTGTTACTTTGCTGGTCACTAAGTGGCTGAAAAGCCGTGAGCATCGGTCGACGCAAAAGCTGAGCGTCTCATTATAGAACCGATGCCTTGAAGAAACCACAGCGGAGATGCAAAACCATCAGGGGATGTAAGGATAAGAAGTCGTTACGTCCGGAAAAGCAAGCACCCATATACGCTGGGTTGTCAGTTCGCTCTGCCTGATTGACGGCGCCGCAGAAGCGGAGGCGGAGCAAGGCTATTGTACCGTTTTGACGGTAAAAGTTACAAATATGTATCTATTACTTCTATAGGAAAAAGCGTTGGCCCGGTGGGGGATTGCCCACCAGGCCAACGTTATCAGGCTTCGAGAATATCCTGAAGCTGCAGTTCATCCGAGATCTGCCTGACCCATTTTTCCACACGTTCGTTGGTCAGTTCTGGCTGACGATCTTCGTCGATGGCCAGGCCCAGGAAGTGGTTATCATCCGCCAGGCCTTTCGACGCTTCAAAATCATAGCCTTCGGTCGGCCAGTGACCCACGATGACCGCGCCGTTAGGTTCAATAATGTCGCGGATAGTACCCATCGCGTCACAGAAATATTCTGAGTAGTCTTCCTGATCGCCACAGCCGAACAGCGCAACCAGCTTGCCGTTGAAGTCGATCTCTTCCAGGGTAGGGAAGAAATCATCCCAGTCACACTGCGCTTCGCCGTAGTACCAGGTCGGGATGCCCAGCAGCAAAATATCAAAGGCTTCAAGGTCTTCTTTGCTGCTTTTAGCGATATCATGAACTTCAGCCACCTCGTTACCGAGCTGCTTCTGGATCATTTTTGCAATGTTTTCCGTATTGCCCGTATCGCTGCCAAAGAAAATGCCTACGATTGCCATGAGTTTAATAACCTCTTGAAACTTAATGATATGCGGCGGCTAGCCTGAAAATGTTAAGGCAATAATAGCAGACAGCTACAGGGGGATAAACGGCTAATCCGCCTGCATTTGTCGCTTTGTGCTTTACCGTTGCACGTGGTTTAGCGCTCAGGCCTGGCTAACTGCGCCATGACCATCTCTTCTATCAGCTCGCTGCGGCTCATATTACGCTGCTCGGCGAGCTGGTTCAGGGCGTCAACCGCGTCACTGTTCATTTTCAGTTCTACGCGCTTCAGCCCGCGCACTTTATCACGCTTAAGCTGGTTGCGTTTGTTAATGCGCAACTGCTCATCACGTGCCAGTGGATTAGTTTTGGGTCGTCCCGGACGACGCTCGTCTGCGAACAGATCGATCGTGGTGCGGTCCGTGTTTTCTTTTGCCATAGAATCGTGATACTGAAGGCTGGAGTTCTGATGGATTGAGCCGTTAGCGTTTGCGGCCGGTGCCGTCGACAAATTTTAGCGCGCCATCATACCCTGGCGAAAGTCGCGACGACAATTATTTAACCTTTTACTAAAACATTTGTTTTCACAGGGCAAAAAAGCGGCGGATGGCGCGCAAAACGGCATCAGGTTTCTCGGCATGCGCCCAGTGACCGGCACCGGTAATCACATGGGCGCGAGCGGCAGGGAACTGGGCCAGCAGCTCGTCACGATACGCTTCCTGCAAATAGGGCGAATGTTCACCCCGAATAAAAAGCGTGGGGTGGGGCCAGGCAGGAAGCGTTTCCCAACCGATAATCCGATCGTAATTCTGCCAGAGCGCAGACACATTAAAACGCCATTCGCCCGCCTGAAAAGATTTCAGCAGGAATTGAATCACACCTTCTTCATCCACTGTCTGTCGCATCAGTGCCGCAGCATCGTGCCGTTGGGTAATGCCTGCTTCGCTGACGGCGGCCAGCGCGGCAAAAATAACGTCGTGATGGCGTTCCCGATAGGCTACCGGCGCGATATCGATAACCACCAGCTGCCTGACGCGTGTCGGCGCGAGGGAAGCCAGCGTCATGGCGATCTTCCCGCCCATGGAATGGCCTATAATATCAACCTGCCCGACACTGAGATCGTCCAGCGTTTCCAACACGTCTTGCGCCATAGCGGCGTAGCTTATTTCATCTGACCGCGGCGAAAGCCCATGATTTCGTACGTCCAACTGAATAACGCGGCGATCCTTTTTCAGATCGCGCGCCAGCACGCCAAGGTTGTCCAGGTTGCCAAAAAGGCCGTGAATAAGCACGACGGGCACGTCAGAAACGGCTGTTTGTTCAGATTGCAGGCGGAAATTCAATTTCATGGCAAACTTCTTACAGAGGAAACGAGGGGTTAGGTTATCATAAAACAGCGATTTTCTGCCGCCGCGACCAACCCGATCTTTTTACGGCATATTCTGACTTTTGTCCGCAATCGGGGCTGGCGCTATAACCCGGCAGGATTTAACTTTATAATCCTCGTGTTAGGGCTGGTCTTTTCGCGCCTCTGTAAAACAGGTTGCTAACCGGCTCTTATCAGCAATAATCGTACTGGATCAAGATGAAAACTATTGAAGTCGACGAAGAGCTCTACCGTTATATCGCCAGCCACACTCAGCATATTGGTGAAAGCGCCTCCGACATTTTACGTCGCATGCTGAAATTTTCCGCTGGCCAGACGGCACCGAAAGCGCCTGTTGCGGCTGTGGCTGCGCCCGCGCCTGTCGCCAGCGTACAGGAAAATGGGGTGAAAGAGACGTCTCGCCCGCAGGAACGCGTTCGCGCCGTTCGCGAGCTGCTGCTGTCGGATGAATATGCGGAGCAGAAGAAAGCGGTAAATCGCTTTATGCTAATCCTGTCGACTTTATACAATCTGGATCCCAAAGCATTTGCCGCGGCCACCGAGTCATTACATGGCCGCACACGCGTCTACTTTGCAGGTAATCAGCAAACCCTGGTACAGAACGGCACCCATACCAAGCCGCAACATATTCCCGGCACGCCGTATTGGGTGATCACCAACACCAACACAGGCCGTAAACGCAGCATGATTGAACATATCATGTCGTCCATGCAGTTCCCTACGGAGCTGTCGGACAAGGTTTGCGGCACACTCTAAACACAGCGTCAGGGAGAAGCGCCAATGGCCAGTCACCCCCGTGCCGGGCAGCCAGCACAGCAGAGCGATTTGATTGACGTTGCACAATTGACTGCGCAGTATTACGTCCTGCAGCCGGAAATCGGCAACGCGGAACACGCGGTGAAATTCGGCACGTCCGGCCATCGCGGTAGCGCAGGTCGACAGAGCTTTAACGAGATGCATATTCTGGCTATCGCGCAGGCGATTGCGGAAGAGCGCAAAAAGAACGGCGTTACCGGCCCTTGCTACGTAGGCAAAGATACCCATGCGCTGTCCGAACCGGCGATCATTTCCGTACTGGAAGTGCTGGCGGCGAACGGCGTGGACGTGATTGTACAGCAGGACAACGGCTATACGCCGACCCCTGCCATTTCTAACGCGATCCTTGAGCACAACAAGGCAGGCGGCGCGCAGGCTGACGGCATCGTCATTACGCCTTCGCACAACCCGCCGGAAGATGGCGGAATTAAATACAACCCGCCAAACGGCGGCCCGGCTGATACTAACGTCACTAAAGTGGTGGAAGATCGTGCCAACCAGCTGATTAAAGACGGCCTGAAAGATGTTAAGCGCATGGCGCTGGACGAAGCCTGGGCCAGCGGCCATCTGCAGGAAAAAGATCTGATCCAGCCTTATATTGAAGGCCTGTCCCAGATCATCGATATTCCTGCTATCCAGAAAGCGGGCCTGAAAATCGGCGTCGATCCGCTTGGCGGCTCCGGCATCGCCTACTGGCAGCGTATCGCGGAATACTACAATCTCGATCTGACTATCGTTAACGATTCGGTCGATCAGACGTTCCGCTTTATGCATCTGGATAAAGATGGCGTGATCCGAATGGACTGCTCATCCGAAAGCGCGATGGCGGGCCTGCTGGCGCTGCGTGACAAGTTCGATCTGGCTTTTGCCAACGACCCGGACTATGACCGCCACGGTATCGTTACGCCTGCGGGCCTGATGAATCCTAACCACTACCTGGCCGTTGCTATTAACTATCTGTTCCAGCATCGTCCACAGTGGGGCAAAGACGTCGCCGTAGGTAAAACGCTGGTATCCAGCGCGATGATCGACCGCGTGGTCAACGACATCGGCCGTAAGCTGGTGGAAGTGCCGGTAGGCTTTAAGTGGTTTGTTGACGGTCTGTTTGACGGCAGCTTCGGCTTCGGCGGCGAAGAGAGCGCGGGCGCGTCCTTCCTGCGCTTTGACGGTACGCCATGGTCTACCGACAAAGACGGCATCATCATGTGCCTGCTGGCCGCGGAGATCACCGCGGTGACCGGTAAAAACCCACAGCAGCACTATGATGAGCTGGCGGAGCGTTTTGGCGCGCCAAGCTATAACCGTCTGCAGGCTTCTGCGACCTCCGCGCAGAAAGCGGCACTGTCGAAGCTGTCGCCAGAAATGGTTAGTGCCGATACGCTGGCAGGCGATCCGATCACTGCCCGTCTGACCGCTGCGCCAGGTAACGGTGCATCAATCGGCGGCCTGAAAGTGATGACCGAGAACGGCTGGTTTGCGGCGCGTCCATCCGGTACGGAAGACGCTTACAAAATCTATTGCGAAAGCTTCCTGGGTGCCGAGCACCGCGAGAAGATTGAGAAAGAAGCGGTAGAAATTGTTAGCGAAGTACTAAAAAACGCTTAATCGCGAAAGGCATTAAGATATAAAGGCGCTGCGATGTCAGCGCCCTTTTTATTGGTTTCTTTCCGTCCATATCTGGATTCCCATCTGTTAAGTCGTTATGCCAACCTGTTTTTTCTTCTTTATTATTTTCTTTCGATAAACGTACCCCTGAATCAACCTTATTTCCCTGAAGGTTGACGCGGAATTTTAAAGTAAGCTTTATTTGTTGTTAGTGAATATCTTTTATTATCTTCTTTGCCTTTGCCTTTGCCTTTGCCTTTGCCTT
>NZ_DALZCD010000179.1:0-8912 GCF_031978025.1 Erwinia sp. | reverse complement strand
CGTAGCGACTGATGGCCTTCGTTAATAAACTGCGCGTCCGCCTGCGTTTTGCTCAGGTTGCCCCACAGAGAGAAGCTGACATCATCACCCAGCGGGCCGCTCAGAGAGAAGTTCGATCTCTTGGTAGACCCTTCGGATTGATGCTCTGGCATATTCAGGTAGGTGTTCCAGCTGCCGTGCCAGTCGTTACCGGTCTGTTTGGTGATGATATTCACCACGCCGCCTGCTGCACCATTACCGTAGCGCGCGGCGGCCGGGCCTCTGATCACTTCGATATGGTCAACCATTTCGGGTGGTACCCAATTGGTATCGCCACGCGTATCGCGTTCGCCGCGCCAGCCAAGGCGCACCGAGTTACGGCTGGCAACCGGCATTCCGTCGATCAGGATCAGCGTATTTTCGGGCCCCATACCGCGAATATCAATCTGACGGCCATTGCCGCGCTGTCCGCTGGTAGAGTTGCCGGTAAGGTTAACACCCGGCATGGTGCGGATAATTTCAGAAAGATCGCGTGAAAGAGGCCGTTTTTTGATTTCGTCGGCAGTAATAGTGGACACGCCCGGCGCCTGCAAATTTTGCTGCTCCGCCGTCACCATGATAGTTCCGCCTTCTGCATCCCCCGCATCGCCGGGAGTGGCCTTCGTCCTTGTAGTGTCGTCCGCCATGGCGGCGATTGCACCCAGCCCAAGCAAAACCGTCAGTGAGAGTTTTGATAATTTATTCAACTTTCTCATTCCCTGTAGATTCGCCTCCGCCAGTCTCTACAGAGGCAAATAGATGAGTAAACAGGCGGAACTGGTATCGTCCGCCTACGCCTGGCAGGCAACAGGTACGTCCATCCCTGACCTGGCGGTCATACATTATTTCAAATGAAAACAATTATCAATTTGATTATTTGTCTCATTATCATTTAGGGGGATTGATAACAGGAGAGAGCAGATCGGAAAAAGAACGGTGCCTTCACGGATGCCAAGGCACGAGAAAACTATTTGTCTGAAAAAAGCTGCTCCAGGCGAGTCAGTACGTTATTGGCACTGTAGTAATCCAGTCGGAAACTCTCTTCGCCCAACGTATAAACCTGCTTATTTCGCACCGCCGGGGAATGGGCTACCAGCGGCTCGGCCAGCAGCGCTGCTTGCGCTTTATCGCCTGCGGCGAACAGCAGGATCGACTGTCCCGTCAGACCCGTGACCAGGTTTTCCCCGCTTACCGGGATAATGTCCCGGCGCTTAAGACGTTGGCTCGCCTGGCGTAGCACGGCTGTCGGTTCTGCCAGGGTAAAGCCAAGCGATGCCAGCAATTTTCCCTGAGCAGATGCCGGGGTCCAAAGATTGACCAAATGAATAGCAGGATTGTAGACCAGCGCGGAGACGGGCTGCGGGGGCAATTTTAGTTTCGCTTTGACCTCTTGCTCACGCCGGGCGTAGCGCTGAATGGAAGCTTCCGCCTCCGCCTCTTTACCCGTAGCCTGCGCCAGCACGCGTTCAACTTCCTGCCAGCTTTTATCGTCATAGTTAACGACCAGCGTCGGCGCCAGTGCGGCCAGGCGGTCATAGAACGGCAGCGCCGAGTCGTTACCGGTGGCGCTGACGATAATCAGATCCGGATTTTCGGCAGCAATCGCTTCAAGATTAGGTTCACCGCTATAAAGCCGCTTCACCCCTTTTTCTGCCGCCACTTTTCCCCACTGGCGAAAAAACCCCTGGTCGTCGGCGATACGGTGACCGGGCAGAGTGGCTCCGCTGGCGATAACCGGTGCCCCTATTGCCAGCAGCGAGCCGGTCAGCGTGACGCTGGTAGAAAGGATCCGTTCAGGCTGCTTCTTTAACACTATCTCGCCCTTAATGCCGGGAAGATGCCGCGGCCAGCCTTCTTCGGCACGAGTTGAACCAATCGACAGCAGCGAGACAGCAAGGATCAGGGAAAAGATTCGCAGAGTGGGAGTACGCATGGGTCAACTCATTCAGACGGAGCAAAGCGTGAGGCTTTGCAAAGAATCGGATAGAGAAGATGATAATGATTATCTTTCTTATCGGGAAGGAATAATTACGCCCCTGTTTGCCGCAACAGAAAGGGCGCCATTTGGCGCCCTTTGCGGATTAACGCTGGTAGATGATTTCGACGCCTTCGTCGTCTTCATCATCCCAGTCGTCATCCCAGTCGTCGTCTTCTTCCACCGCCGTTTCAGCTTCTTCCAGCTGCTGGCGATGATAGTCGTCCCACATGAACTCGACTTTTTCCGGCTGCTTCTCTTCGACTTCAGCCTCTTTTGGATGGGCATTCAGGAAGGACATCACGTCCCAGCACAGCGGCGTGACGCCAACGCGGTTGGCGGCCGAGATCAGATAGTATTTATCCGTCCAGCCCAGCGCGTCGGCAATGGCTTTCGCACGGGATTCCGCTTCTTCCTGATCCAGCAAGTCAACCTTGTTGAAAACCAGCCAGCGAGGCTTATTGAAAAGCTTCTCGCTGTATTTTTCCAGCTCGCCCAGGATGATGCGGGCATTTTCTACCGGATCGGTTTCATCAATTGGCGCCAGGTCAATGGTGTGCAGCAGTACGCGGCAGCGTTCCAGGTGCTTAAGGAAACGGATACCCAGACCCGCCCCGTCAGAAGCGCCTTCAATCAGGCCCGGAATATCGGCCACGACAAAGCTCTGCTCGCTGTCCATACGCACCACGCCCAGGCTTGGCACCAGGGTGGTAAACGGATAGTCCGCCACTTTAGGCTTAGCCGCGGAAACGGCGCGGATAAAAGTAGATTTGCCCGCATTCGGCAAGCCCAGCATCCCTACATCGGCCAGCAGCATCAGTTCCAGCTGAAGGTCGCGCTTCTCGCCCGGCGTTCCCATCGTTTTCTGACGAGGCGTACGGTTAACGGAAGATTTAAAGCGGGTATTGCCCAGGCCATGCCAGCCGCCTTTAGCGACCATTTGCTGCTGACCATGCTTCATCATATCGCCCAGCGTTTCGCCAGTGCCCTGATCGATGATGCGGGTGCCCACCGGCACTTTGATAATAATATCTTTACCGCGCTTACCGGTGCAGTCGCGGCTCTGGCCGTTTTGCCCGCGCTCGGCACGGAAAGATTTTTCAAAGCGATAATCGATAAGGGTATTCAGGTTCTCGTCGGCCTGCATATAGACGTCACCGCCATCACCACCGTCGCCGCCATCCGGGCCGCCCCTGGGAATATATTTTTCACGACGGAAACTGACGCAGCCATTGCCGCCATCACCCGCAGCAACGAGGATCGTCGCTTCATCAACAAACTTCATGTTACTTCTCCGTAAATCATTTGCCCGCTGCTGGCAGGATGATCCGTCGCGGCTCGCAGGCCTTATGACGGCTGTCCGGGGCGCAGCCCTCGCGTCATTTCCAGACAGGGGATCGCCTTAAGACATCATGCAGCTGAATACAAAGTGTACAGCAAAGGGTTTTACTGGCAACCTGATTGGCGCGCCAGAGGCAGAATGTAAAAAGCCCCGCAATCATAGCGGGGCTTTTTGATTCGCTGCTGAAAGCGGTATCAGGTACCGCCTTCAGGCACGAAAACCTTACTCAGCAACGATGCTGATGTATTTACGGTTGTTCGGGCCTTTCACTTCAAACAGGACCTTGCCGTTTGCCGTAGCAAACAGGGTGTGGTCACGGCCGCAGCCTACGTTGGTGCCCGCGTGGAATTTGGTGCCACGCTGACGAACGATGATGCTACCTGCCAGAACGCTTTCGCCACCGAAACGCTTAACACCCAGGCGTTTTGCGTTGGAATCGCGGCCATTTCGAGTGGAACCGCCAGCCTTTTTATGTGCCATTTGTCAGATCTCCTCTTAGGCGCTGATGCCAGTGATCTTCACATCAGTGAACCACTGACGGTGACCCTGCTGCTTACGGTAGTGTTTACGACGACGAAACTTAACAATCTTAATTTTGTCGCCACGACCGTGAGCAATGATTTCTGCTTTGATCACGCCGCCTGAAACTAAAGGTGCGCCGATCGTAACTTCTTCGCCGTTGGCAATCATCAGAACCTGGTCGAATTCAATCGTTTCGCCGGTTGCGATGTCCAGCTTTTCCAGGCGAACGGTCTGACCTTCGCTCACTCGGTGTTGTTTACCACCACTTTGGAAAACCGCGTACATATAAACTCCGCTCTCGCGCTTGCCGTCTTGAGTTCAGGCTGCGCTATAAATATTCACAATAGGGCGCGAATTCTACGCAACTTCGCACGCGATGACAAGTGCCTGATAACGGGTATTGCAGAAAAAAAACGCAAAGCACAGGCAAATGTTTCACAGTCGTCATTTTCAAGTACAATCTGTTATACATTACATGCCGCAGGCACGGGTAAAGACGCTTATCATTAGCCGCATAGTGGGCAATAGCTGAAAAGACTGATGAACTTAGAACAGATAAACGAACTCACCGCGCAAGACATGGCGGACGTCAACGCAACCATACTCGAGCAGTTGAATTCTGAGGTTTCCCTCATCAATCAGCTGGGTTACTACATCATTAGCGGTGGAGGCAAGCGCATCCGTCCGACGATCGCCGTTTTGGCCGCACGTGCGCTTAATTACTCAGGTAAACAACACGTTACCGTAGCAGCGCTGATAGAATTCATTCATACGGCCACCCTTCTGCACGACGATGTGGTGGATGAATCGGATATGCGCCGTGGGAAAGCCACCGCCAATGCCGCTTTCGGTAACGCTGCCAGCGTGCTGGTCGGTGATTTTATCTATACGCGCGCTTTCCAGATGATGACCAGCATTGGCTCTCTGCGAGTGCTGGAGCTGATGTCTGAAGCGGTTAACGTCATAGCAGAAGGCGAAGTCTTGCAGCTGATGAACTGCAATGACCCTGATATTACTGAAGAAAGCTATATGCGGGTGATTTACAGTAAAACGGCTCGCCTGTTTGAAGCCGCAGCGCAATCTTCCGCTATTCTTGCTGAGGCCACGCCGGAGCAGGAAAAGGCGTTGCAGGATTATGGCCGCTATATCGGCACCGCTTTCCAACTTATCGACGATCTTCTTGATTACAGCGCCGACGGTAAAACGTTGGGGAAAAACGTTGGCGACGATCTCAGCGAAGGCAAACCTACCCTACCGCTGCTGCACGCCATGCGTAACGGTACGCCAGAACAAACCGCCATGATCCGGGGTGCGATTGAACAAGGTAACGGCCGCCACCTGCTGGAACCGGTACTGGAAACCATGCATCAATGCGGCTCGCTGGCCTGGACGCGCGAATCGGCAGAACGCGAAGCCGATAAGGCGATTGCCTGTCTGAATGTGTTACCAGAATCCCCCTGGCGAAGCGCGCTGGAAGCGCTGGCCCATATGTCTGTTCAACGCGAATTTTAATCCCAAAGCGCGGTCAGCCGCGCTTTCTTTTCCTTGCCTGTTCCGCTTTCTGGATCCCTTTTTGTAATGTAATGCATCACGCTATTACGTAACTTTTGCGCATTACGCCTCAAAAACAAAACGCCGCTTAAATATTATTGGAAATATATTGCCAATTATTGCTATAAATCTGGCTGCAATATTTAATGATTAACCTATTAAATATTCTGATTAAGTTCGCAATCAATGCCGTAGCGACGGCAATACTGCGTTCTGACGTTTCCAGAAAAAGCGATGCGACCATGGAGGAAAAGCAGATGCTGGAAAAGAAAGCCGACTGGCATAACGCGGATATTATTGCAGGTCTGAAAAAGAGAGGCACGACGATGGCCCAGGTGTCACGGGAAGCCGGACTAAGCTCGTCAACGCTCGCAAACGCGCTGTTCAGGCCCTGGCCTAAAGGTGAATGGATTATTGCCAATGCGCTTAACATCCATCCGGCCGAAATTTGGCCCAGCCGCTACTACGACCCAGTGACCCATAGCCTGCTCGATCGCAAGAAGCTAATTCGCTCATAAAAGAAAGGCGGTAGATATCTACCGCCCCTACAGCAACTTACCGTGCGCGGTTACGCTATTCTTCGCCGCTTACGCGCTCAATGTTAGCGCCTAATGCTCTCAGCTTGTCTTCGATATGCTCATAACCACGGTCAATATGGTAGATACGATCCACAATCGTAGTGCCTTCCGCAATGCAGCCAGCCAGTACCAGGCTTGCTGAGGCGCGCAGATCGGTAGCCATAACCTGAGCGCCCGATAATTTTTCCACGCCGTGACAGATCGCCGTGTTGCTTTCGATTTCCGCGTGTGCGCCCATGCGGATCAGCTCCGGCACATGCATAAAGCGGTTCTCGAAAATGGTTTCGGTGATCACACCAGTGCCTTCCGCCACCAGATTCAGCAGGCTGAACTGCGCCTGCATATCGGTCGGGAAACCGGGATGCGGTGCGGTACGGAAGTTGACCGCTTTTGGCCGCTTGCCGTGCATATCCAGACTGATCCAGTCGTCACCGGTTTCGATATCGGCTCCCGCTTCGCGCAGCTTAGCCAGTACCGCATCCAGCGTAGCTGGCTGCGTGTCGCGGCAGATAACTTTGCCGCCCGAAATCGCCGCGGCAATCAGGAAAGTGCCGGTTTCAATACGATCTGGCAACACACGGTAAACACCGCCGCCGAGGCGCTCGACGCCTTCGATAGTGATGCGATCGCTACCAGCGCCGGTAATTTTTGCGCCCAGCGTGTTCAGGAAGTTCGCCGTATCAACGATTTCCGGCTCGCGAGCGGCATTCTCAATCACGGTAGTACCGGTAGCCAGCGTAGCGGCGCTCATGATGGTGACGGTAGCGCCTACGCTGACCTTATCCATCACGATATGCGCGCCTTTCAGGCGCCCGTCTACGGATGCTTTGACATAGCCTTCTTCCAGCTTGATCTCGGCGCCCAGCTGCTCAAGGCCGGTTATATGCAGATCGACCGGACGCGCGCCGATAGCACAGCCGCCGGGCAGAGAAACCTGCCCCTGACCGAAACGCGCTACCAGTGGGCCAAGCGCCCAAATCGAAGCACGCATGGTTTTCACCAGATCGTAAGGCGCGCAGTAGACGTTGACGTCGCTGGCATCCAGATGCACCGAGCCGTTGCGCTCTGCTTTTACGCCCAGCTGGCTCAGCAGCTTCATAGTCGTATCAATGTCCTTTAGTTTCGGGACATTCTGAATCTCTACGGGATCGGACGCCAGCAGAGCAGCGAAAAGAATCGGCAGCGCAGCGTTTTTAGCACCGGAAATGGTCACTTCCCCGCTTAAACGGGTCGGGCCCTGCACACGAAATTTATCCATTAAACCTGCTCTCAATTAATCAGCTATAGAGTGCGGCCTCTTCATCGCCCGGAGCGATGAAGATGGCGACTTAAAAACCGTTCAGCTTACGGTCACGTGCCCATTCTTCCGGCGTATAGGTTTTGATGGACAGCGCATGAATACGGTTGTCAGCAAGATAGGCCGCCAGCGGCGCGTAAATTGCCTGCTGTTTTTTCACGCGGCTCAGTTCGCCAAACATCTCGCCTACGGCGATCACCTGAAAGTGGCTGCCATCGCCGGTTACGATAGCTTCCTGCAGTGGCAGCGCGGCCATCAGCACGGATTGAATTTCACTAGTTTCCATGGGATTTTCTAAATTCGGTTGAGGATAAACAGGCCTACATAGTAGTGGAAAGCGGAGCTATCTTAAACAGGCAAAAAAGCCTCCGCGGGTGCAGAGGCTTTTTCATCAGGAACGCGTCCGTGCTGTCAGCGTTCGGCGGTAATGAACTGCTGCAGATTATAGAGGGCGATCAGTGAACGCAGTTTGTCCGTAATGCCGGTAAAACCCGGCGCTTTCCCCTGCTGTAACGCGATTTGACGCAGATGCACCAGCAGGGCCAGCCCGGCTGAATCGACCCTGTCCAGCGCGGAGACATCAATGGTATCAATCTGTTTCATCACCGTTTCACGCTGCTGCCACAGAGGCAACAGCGTTTCTCGCTCCAGCTCGCCCGTCAGATGCAGCCGGTTGGCCTCAATGCGCCAGTTAAGCGAGTCCATTACTGCTGCTTGTCCAGCGTAATAGGCTGGCTGGCGGCATTTTTCAGCACGTCGGTCAGGCCATCAACGCCTTTCTGACGCAGGATGCCCGCCCACTCGTTCTGCTTGGTAGAAATCATGCTGACCCCTTCCGCAATCATATCGTAAGCCTGCCAGTCGCCTGTCCGGCTGTTTTTACGCCATTGGAAGTCCAGGCGAACCGGCGGACGTCCATTGGGGTCGATAATAGAGACACGAATGGCAATGATGTTAGCGTTGGCATAAGACTGCTCAGGTGCGATCTGATAGGTTTGACCGTGATAGAGCGCCAGCGCCTGGCCATAAGCCTGAGCCAGATAGTCGCTAAATGCTTTAAAATAGGCCTCGCGCTGCGCAGGCGTCGCTTCTTTGTAATAACGACCCAACACTAACGCGCCGGCATATTTAATCTGTACGTAAGGCAGTAGCTCTTCACGCACGATTTGCCGCAGGTAATTGGGATCCTGCTTGATTTTAGGCTGCTCATTTTTGAGGCGGGTAAAGGTTTTCTCTGCCGCTTCATTCATCAGCTTGTACGGATTAGTCTGGTCGGCGGCGGCATTGGCCGCGACCGGGGCGATGATTAACATGGCCACCATCAGGAAACGTTTAAACATTACTGCTCCTCTTAAGGGTTAGTCGCTGCGGCCGGGGCTGACGCACCGCTATTATCCGGCGTTGCGTTTTTACTGTCGTTACCGCTGCCGCTTTTGTACAGGAACTGGCCTATCAGATCTTCCAGCACCATTGCTGACTTGGTGTCCTGAATGGTACTGCCGTCCTTAAGCATAGCCGTTCCCATCTCCGGATCGTCAAAACCGACGTTAAGCTCCAGATATTGTTCACCCAGCAGGCCAGAAGTTCTGACCGCCAGCGAGCTGGTATCCGGTAGCTGATTATATTTTT
>NZ_DALZCD010000178.1:0-8961 GCF_031978025.1 Erwinia sp. | reverse complement strand
GCCTTAAATCCGGCGAGGCCGACAATATTGAAATGAGAGCTGTTACAGGCGGCCACCTATTTTTATATGAAAATCCCGCCGAGGTTTTCAGGCTCATCAGCACCTGGCTGGAGACGCGCAGAAGATAGATCTTTTTGGGGTCGCCGCCTTTTTACAGCTGGCGAACAGCGCGTATCCGGCTGGTGACAGCGGTCGCTATCATTACCGTGACGGCACACACCCACAAAACCCTGGCGTTGCCAAAGTGCATCACCAGCGGCCCGGCGGCCAGCTCGCCAACGGGGATAGCGACAAACGACCCCATCGCGTCATAAGCGTAAACGCGTGCCAGCTTGTCATGCGGAATATGCATAGTTACGCCAGCCTTTGCGATGAAATACCCAGTCACCTGAACGCAGGGCTGACGTATTCGAGCGTATCACTCGCCCAATCGTTCTACCTTCTAAGGGTTCGTTTAATTCCCAGTCACCATCCATACACTCCCGCATATAAGGATCGACCGAGAAGTGGACATTCTCGACCCATGCAGCCCCTTCTCCCAAGGGTTCCAGCGGCTGCTCAACGAAGCGGAAATTCTCTGCCAGAGGTTCGCCGTGGGGCCTGGAAATTTGATGAACAAAAATATTATGCTGACTAATAAAATTATCACTACTCATATTAACTACCTTGTTAACATTTAACCAGAAAGGTTACTGTAGTATTGGTTGGGCAAGGAGTTAAATGCGAATTAAGCAATAATTACTAAGTTATTTGTATAATCCTGCTTTATCTGGGTCTTTACGCTTTTATTCCACCACTTTTTTCGGATTAAGGAGTGAAGAAATGCAGGCCATAAGAATAAGGTAGCGGACAGAATTATTTTCGCAGGTTAAGGAGCGAAAATAGTTCAGGCACCGCGCCTCACCGGCAAACAGCCGCGCCACGCGGATTTTGCCAGCCGGGGGGAGCCGAATAAATTTCGCCGCCCCAGCGATCAAAAAGCTGTCGCCCACGACAGCGGTTTATTTGGGGGGCATCGCCCCGCCCACCCTCGCGGCTAAGTCTCCGGCCAAAAGCCGGTAACGTGGCGCGTCCCCCTCTTTAAAGGTCAGCTTCCCTTTTGTTCCCGCTGCGAGGAACGAGCAAAGGGAATAAAAAGACGAAAGCGACCGTCTTAAAGGGGGGCGCGCGTAGCGGGCGATGGTTTGCCGCCTTTAACCTCGGGGGATTTGGCGCGGCGTTCAGCCACGACATTACCCCCATGCGGTAGGCAATAATGGCATCCAGCCCGCATGTACTGGCGCACGCCGTTTCGTGCCGGAAAGCATGCTTTCCGGTACATGGCCGCATCGCGGCCACCAGACAGAGCAAAACCTTAGCGGGAACCGTCCGGTAGTTCCACATTGAGGTGCCATTCACCACCTGTTGCCATTAGGTTGCGCCTGAACGTAGAAAGTTCGAATCGCGCGCCCCGCTTTTCCATGCTGGCGGCGGTAGGTTGGTGGATGCCCAAAACCTGTGCCATTTCACCCTGCGTTTTTGCCCCGTCTCACCCGGTTCAGCAAAAGGGATATTGAGCAGGATCTCCATGGCTATCGCCTGTGTACGGCGATAACTTCCAGCTTATCATCCGCAATAAGCTTTTAAAGCGTTGCAGGCTTTAACCGGCAAACGGGCAGAAACAAGGCCCGTTAATTTTCCTTTATCAACGCGACTATTTTAACCGCGTCACATCTGCTTGCTATTGCGCCACCGCTTAAGGAACCAGGCGGTTTTTCTGTTCACTTACTCTTTCTTACTTTGCGGTGAAGCCGGATCGGGATGCCGTTGCCTTGCCGGTTTGCTGCCCGAAACAAGTAAAAAGGAAAATTTATGCCAACATCTTTACATGGTGCTCTTATCCCCTTGTTCACTTACCTCAAGCTGACGCCTGAGAGGCGGGGCGATGAAGAAGCCTTTGAGTTAGTGATGTGGTCAGATTTATCGCTGCGGCTTTTGCATTATCCCGATAACCACATCACCTTTAGCTGCCTGCTTCCTTTCAGGGCAGCCAATGACATCACGACTGAGCTTCTCTGGGAACTCCTGCAGGCAAATTTGATGAACGAATATTCCCCGCCCATTGTGCTGGCGGCTTCGGCAAACAGTGACGAGATAGTAATATGGTCACGCTTGCCGATGAACATGGCCGATCCTCAGGCCCTGATTGCCCTGTACGAAAATATGGCTTTTTATACTCATACGCTGGGACAGCGTCTGGGCATTATCAGCCAGCCCCTTCCTGATGAAATGGGAGCCTGATTATGATGCGTATATTTTCCTCCGGCAGCAGCCGACAGTCCCAGCAGAGCCAGCCCGCTCATCAGAGCCTCAGCGCCACGCAAATGCAGGCATCCGGTCCCTTTCAGCATCAGGTCAGGGTAGTTTCACCACAAACGCTGCAAAGTATGGAGCTGGCGGCGCAAGTCCAACAGGAAGTGCGTCGGCAATTAGGGCATGGTGGTAATCAGTGGCTGCCGCTTGTTGCCGATAAGGGAGAGAGTGCGATGCGCGGTATCATGGCCGTGCGCGCCACGGGCCGCTTCAGTCAGGAAGCCAGCGAAGCGTTTACACAGCGGTTTCCTGACGCTGGGACAAACCTGGATCGCGCTTATGCGAGTGGAAACAGCGCCCTGAGGGTGCAGGGAGGACATTGCCAGTCCTTTGCCGATCTGGCCTACACGCAAGTAGCAGCCAGAGGAGCCGGTAAGCCGGTGTTTAATACGCTCTACAATAACGACCATGTGCTGGTGCTGTTAGGAGACAAACGGCAGGAAGATCCGGTAGTGCTTGATGCCTGGCAACATTTGCCGATTGTAACCACGCTGGATAACAGCAAACTCGATCCAGGCCGGCTTGACGTTATCCAGCAGCGAAACGATCCCCGCCCCGATCCGCACGCCCAATGGGCACTGCGCCATGTGCGTACCATGCCGATGGCGGAGATTGAGGATATATTAACCTCAACTACCTATCCGCCAGTGGGGAAAAAATTTGTCAAACATATGGTAGAAAGTGCGCGTGCGCAGGAGCCTGGACGTTATGACGTACGTTCGCTGGCGAAAGATCCCAGCACCCGCTTCACTGACCATCCTGACCGAGAGGCGAAGCCTTTTGACGTCATGTCTGCATCATCATTATCCAGTGCCCGACGGACCATTGAGAAATATGAAAAGGCTGCAGCCGACGATCCCGGGGGCTATGGCAAGGCAAAGCGTTTCTGAATAAGGCATCAGCGACCGGCGCATGCCGTATATTTTGGTGATAAGCGAGGGGGAACTGCACGCTTTCAACGACTACCACAAGGCTTACAGCGCCTCACCAATGACAGTTGAAGGTTATCGATTGAGTGCATTATAACCTGTTGCTAAACAGAGCCTGTCCCATTCGGTTGCGGGGCTTACCTGCCCACTCTTTTGCACAGATTATATATCATTCGGTAATGGGGCTTATCTACCCCCTCTCCTGCACAAATTATATACCACTCGGTAATGGGGCTTACCTGCCCCCTCTTCTGCACAGATTATATGTCACTCGGTAATGGGGATTTACCCGCCCTTTTTCTACAGAGAAAATATGTCATCCGACAGGAAGCTTTATCTGTCCCACCGATTATTTTAAGCTGTGCCCCAGCATAACTGCCGGGGAAATCAGGCTAATGGAAGCGGGTGCAGAAAGCGTTTCAGAAGGTGGCGCTGCATCAACTGAGAACTCAGAACTGAGAACTGAGAACTGAGAACTGAGAACTGAGAACTGACAGCGTTCATACTCTGTTCTGTGAAGTAAAGACCTGCATAGCATACGCCCGTTCAAAGGCTACCGGCTGATGAAGACTAAAGGTGCGGTAACGATGTGCCAGAGAATGCCCTTGTCTGCCTGTTTATAGGTAATAAAAAACTGCGCATAACAGGCTGGATGTTAGCAAGGATTTTAAAAGCCTTGCTAACGCCTGTAATCGTTAATGATGTCTGACCCGATAAATATCAGCGAAATATAAATAGCCTTTTTTATCATACTGCTTTTTCAGGCGTTCTTTTTCATCATCCGTTAAAATATTTTCAGAAAATATTCTTTTCACAAATTCTTCCCGCACGTGTACTTCCATATACCAGTCACCGGTATAACAGTTTTTCCATGCCCCTCTGTCAATATCTTTAACCCTGTATGACGGGTTAATATGAAAGAAGAAAAAGAAATTACAGACAGCAAAAATCAGGCAGCAGATTATATACTCAGGTGTGCCAAAAGAATCTGAGTAGAGTAAGAGGCTGATAGTCAGTAAGAAAAGGAAACACATTAGTCCGTAAAGCCCAGGATATTGTTTGACAAAACTGACATCAAAATATGGCCGATCGTTGCGATTTTGCTCTACGTTGATTCTGTCTAACTCTTCTTGCAAAACATCATCAAATTTGTTGTTCATTGCCTTAACCTTCTAAAAATTATCAGATAACCGTTTCTTTCAATAAAAATGCAACTACTAATTCTTCATGTTCAATGCAGGCATGGTGAGTCCCTGAGCTATATAGCTATGCTGGAAAAGTGATACGGGTTGGATAACAATCCGCCTAAGGTTTTAAGATTTTCTTCGCATTGTTGCCGCGTTTGCGCGCCTCCCAGAGAAAGGCGTATATTGTTTGGCGGGCTATTATCTGTACAAAAGGCCACACCTGACACAACGCTAATGCCTTGCTCACGCAGCTTAGCAGCGACATCAGAGGAATTAGTGCTGATGATCTCCGGGATCGGTAACCATATATGATAACCGTTTTCATCAGCGCTATAATCGAGCCCTGCCAGGTGGAGGGCGGCTAATTTTTGGCGCTGTTTAGCTTCTGTACGCACGGCGGCTAACATTCGCTCGGCTGTGCCATCGGTGATCCACTGGCAGGCCAGAGCATTGGTAAAGGGACTGGACATCACCGTCAACGTACGAAGTATCCCGCTGAGTAGATGTGCAGACTGTTTATCGGGACATTTCACGAAGCCGATACGTAAACCGGGACCTAAACACTTGGATAAACCGGTTATATACCATGTCAATCCTGGTATTATTTCCGCAAAAGCGGGGATGTAATCCTTCATTAAAGCGGCATAGGCATCATCTTCAATGACGGCTATATCATAACGTAAACATATCTCCGCTAATTCGGTTCTGCGTTTTAACGGTATCGTCAATGTTGTCGGGTTATGCAAAGTCGGATTAATATAAAAAGAACTGATAAGACCCAGCTTGCAGAGCGCTTCCAGAGAGGAAGGTATAGGGCCATCTTTATCACAGCTGACGACTTTTAATTTAATATTAAGCTGGCTGGCGATTGCTTTTATACCTGGATAGACCAGGTTGCTTACGCATAAGGCGCTGTTCTTTCTTTTCGTTAATGTTAGCAGCCCAACTAAGGCAACATGTATCCCCGGACATACCAGGATCTCTGACGGGTTGTTGACTTTACATTTTTGGCCAATCCAGTGCATTGCTACTGCTTTATCTTCAGCTGTTCCGCCAAAATCCTGATAGCGCATTAGGTCCGTTATACTGCTGCGATTAAAAAGATTGATAACGCCGTTACGCATCTCCTCTTCCAGAAAGCGCATATCCGGTTCTACAGGCGCATTCATGGTCATTTCATAGCTACTGGTCACCTTAGGAAGCGAAGAAGCTTTGCTACGTATAAAGCTTCCCAATCCAGGGCGTGAATCAATCAATCCTCTACGGCGAGCTTCCGCATAGCCGCGGGTAACGGTTGTGTAGTTCAGACCAAGGATAGCCGCCAGTTCACGTAACGGAGGTAAGCGGTAATGAGCGGGAAACTCGCCGCTACCGATACCTTCTGCGATCATATCCGCTATCAGTAAATAAGCCGGACGCTGAGATTCATGCTGAATTCTTGTTGCCCAGCGGGTGAAGGGTAATGCGTTCATCTTTAGCTCACAGAGATAACCACTTTTTTATTATTGATACCATAAAAAAAATCAATGTTAAACTTGATTGCATCTATGATTGCATAATTAATGTATTCAGAGGGCTTGCCACCACGAGCAAGGGTGATAAAAAACAATTTAACTAATTGTTTATAATTAAAAAATTTTAATTTCACTTAGCAACACATCAGGCAAAAGAATGCAATAGCCTTCCTTGATTGATTGCATCTGTTAGGGCTGGTTTGCTTTGATATGATGCAAGAGTAATGAGGCGATTAGGTAAGATGAGTGAAGGAGATTGTTAACGAAGTTAACATTACCCAACGTGCCGTTTACAGGTAAATCACGAGGGTATTCAGGGGGTAAGCATAAGCAAGGCACCCGACTTTTCATTCTCTGCGGTGTCGTAACTTGTCAGTAAAATCAACGCAGGCAGGATCGCGGTAACAGGGTGTAACCCGCGAGCCGGACAATTCTGTGGAACTGTTGGACTGTTGGACCTGTAGACCTGTAGAACTGTAGAACTGTAGAACTGTTGGACTGTTGGACTGTTGGACTGTTGGACTGTTGGACAAGAGTCAGACACAAGCGCTGACAGCGCCTCCTATTTAAGAGCAAAGCCCTTTGGTCAGGTGCTCTAACCACTGGTGTGAAGGTCGGGTTAGCCGCTGATGCTGTTACGCCTCTCTCTTTCCCGCCTGAGGCTCACAATTAGAGCTTTCTGACGCAATAGTGATTCTCTTACGTGCAGTAAAAAGATTTCTGACGCTGTAGGATTACCTTTCGGGCGTGGGCAAAAAGCAAATTCTATTGCCGGCACGGCTTGTCTTACATAATCAGCAACGCGTACCCCTTGTTTTGCAAGGTTGAGATTGTGGTCAGTGCTGATAGTGCATGGGTCACCGAAGTAGCGATCCATTGCGGTTTATAATGGTGCCAGGCTAATGCCTGATCGCACACCGCGACGTCGATTCCCTGCTGCTTGAGTTCAGAAATCAGAACGAGATTCGGGTTATCCACCCCAAAGCGCTGCCGAAAGTGTGCGTTATCCAGCATGGCTGATGTCGCTTCGCCATTGACCGCCACCACAAACTTCAGCTGTTGTACCGGCACCCCCGCCGCTACGTAGGTATTAACCACTCGTGCGACCTGATCGAGTGCCGGATTGACCAGTGCCGGGCGGGCGGCACCGCGGCTTACCTTGAATACGACTTTATTGCTGAGTGTCAGGCTCGGCTGAAATCCGCTTCTGCTGTCCTGGGGAATGTTGCCATAGCCCTTGATGGCCGGAGTGATCCATCCGGAATCGGATTCAAGCGGCATTGCCTCAAGCTGTGAGGGAGAGTGCATAATGCGCTGGCTTAAAGCTGCCCCAAGAAAACCACCCGCAATGGCAATAGCCACGCTAATCACTACAGTACGCATTTCATCCCCCTGACCGGAAGAGCTGTTAGTGGAAAATATTGCCAGAAAACAGCCGTTTTTATCATGACCTTTCTGAACGTGATCACAATACAGCAGAGGAGGGAATTGAGCTATTACTGTCATAAAATCGTTATGACTTAGCGTTTTCTCTACCACAGTGGGTAGGATTAGCCACCCGATCCTGATGATAAAAAATGAGCATCGCCTGTTTCAAACATCCAAACACGTTATCTTTATCAGACTCGTGAGTGTAATTTGATAAGGTCTGACGGAAGAAAATTCCGGCTTGTTTGGCGAAACGGTTGCGTGGTAGCTGAGCCGAGGCCAACCAGCAGGCCCTGTTTAAGCGGCCCGCTTAAAGCCACTTAAGCCGGATAAATAACCGCGTGGATGTGAGTTTTCAGCGTCCCCTTTTGCCAAACGCTGCCGTCTTTCTCACCGGGTTGGACTGATAATTAAACAGGCGGCACCCCAGGCACCCTCGCTGCCCTCATCATGAATATCGGACATAATCTGCTCCACCCGGTAGCGCTCAGAAATATTCTCCCTGACATAGCTTTCCACGCGTTCAAATTTATTCAGCACTTTTTGCGCACCGCTGAGTAATTCGCCATCCGCCGCCGAGTAATAGTAAGCAAATACGCCGAATTTAATGGATGAAGCGTCACGGTTGATAGAAAGCACCGACGTGATCCTTTCAATATCGTGATACCAGCCCGACGGGCCACCCGGCTGATTTTTAACTTCAATCACTGCCCGAGGTTGTGCTTTGCCCCACCAAAGCAGAACATCGAAACGGCCGCTTAAACGAGCCTTCGCCGGCTTAGGGCCTGGCGCGATTGCACCCGCATGATCCATCGAGCTAAGACCATTGCTTTCAAGCGTCACAAATTTGGCGCCCGGCATGTCGCTTAAAGCCTTAGCGATATAGGTGGTCAGCATATATTCGGCAGCTGTCCAGACCCAATATCCTCCGGACATTTGACGATAATCTTCATGCGCTTTTTCAATACCCGTAATGATAGCACCACTAATTGTCTCTGTTGAAACGGCGGCCATTTGCTACTCCTTGTTTAAAAAGAAATAGTCCGGGCCGTTCCCTATCGCTTTAATAACGTTGTCTATTGACCTTAATTCCCGGATTAACGATAAACGTTCAGAGGCGCCCTTCACCCCGTTGCTTATTTTTTTAGCCGATTGTTGTGCTTTTTTATTCAACTCTGCCCCCCCCGGAACAGAATCTTTCTTTTTTTGCTTATATTTAAATCAGTCAAACTCAAAAATAACATTTCCCCTTTGACAGTCTGCTGCGTCCTCGTTATGATTTGCCCCGTTCAAACGATTCCTCTGTAGTTCAGTCGGTAGAACGGCGGACTGTTAATCCGTATGTCACTGGTTCGAGTCCAGTCAGAGGAGCCAAATTTGAGAAACCTGCTTAAGGAAACTTAAGCAGGTTTTTTTGCTTTATGCTGACCACGCGTTTTTCTTTTTTGATGCAGCTGATTAGCCTGCAAATCTTTCCTGATGCCTTTCTTCTTTCTCTCTGCTGAAGAACAGGGTCTGACCGAGCGTCCAGTTCAATAATAGCGTAATGCC
>NZ_DALZCD010000177.1:0-8965 GCF_031978025.1 Erwinia sp. | reverse complement strand
ACCGCCACCGCGATAACAGGGATCACCCCCAGCATGACCAGATCCAGCGCGCTGCTTAACAGCCCCTGAAAGATAACGGTACCGAAGCCGCCAGCCCCGATTAGCGCAGCGATGACCGCCATACCGATAGTTTGCACTGCCGTGACGCGTAGCCCGGCAAGCAATACAGGCAGCGCCAGCGGCCCCTCGACCTGCCAAAATATCTGTCTGTCGCTCATCCCCATCCCCCGGGCGGTTTCAATGACCGCTTGCGGGACGTTTTGCAACCCGGCCACCACACTACGCACCAGCGGCAACAGGGCATAAAGTATCAGTGCGATCAGCGCGGGAGCCATACCGATACCGCTGATGCCGAAGGCGCTCAGTACCGGAAATTCACGCACCAGCCCGCTGAGCGGAGCAATAAGCAGGCCGAACAGGGCGACGGAAGGCACGGTCTGGATGATATTCAGCGTGGCGAAGACGGCTGATTGTATGGCGGGACGACGGCAACAGTACCAGCCCAGCGGGACGCCGAGCAGCAACGCCGGGAACAGCGTGCCGCCTAAAATCAGCAGGTGCCGTAACAGCGCTTCGTTAAAGACATCACGGCGGTTAGCATACTCTTTAAGCAGGGAGAGCGAGTCAAGCTGGCCGCTCAGCAACAAAAAAATTACCGGCAGCCAGATCTGAGCGTTAAGCAGCAAACGCCACCGCGCATGTCGGGTCAACCGGCTGATGGCATCCGTCGCCATCAGCAGCGTTAGCGCCGCGGCCAGCCAGAAACCGCTTCCCCAGGATGTTCTCGCCAGCGGATGGCCCTGCTGCGCCAGCGAGGCCGCCGCAAAGCCGCCAGCAGCAACCAGCGCCACCAGCAGCGCTTCGCTGCAGATAAGCGTGAAGATCAGGCAGCCGCGTTTCTGCGGCAAAAACGCGAGCAGCACCAGCAGCATCGCGGGCAGCAGCAGCAGCCAGCTGAAGCCGCTGGCCACCTGCTGAAGGGCAAGCGGCTGCCCGGAAACGAGGCGATTAGGTGCCCAGTTAAGAAAAGGCAGCATCGTCAGCGCGGCAACCAGCAACAGCGCCAGCGTTAGCGTCACGCTGTTGTGTACACGAATGGCCATCTTGCCGCGCGATTACAGGTTTTTTTGCTGCAGATAGTCGGCGGCCACTTTTTTAGCGTCCATGCCTTCTACCGCAATTTTGGCATTCAGCTGCTGCAGCGTGGACTCATCCAGCGAGGCAAAGACCGGCTTCAGCCAGTCGCCGATTTGCGGATACGCTTTCAGCACCGCTTCACGGACAACGGGTGTTGGTGCGTAAACGGGCTGCACGCCCTTTGGATCGCTCAACGTTTGCAGGCCGAGTGCCGCTACCGGGCCATCAGTGCCGTAAGCCATCGCCGCGTTAACGCCAGAGGTCTGCTGCGCTGCCGCTTTCAGCGTTACCGCCGTATCGCCGCCAGCCAGCGACAGCAGCTGGTCCTGTTGCAGCTTAAACTGGTAAGCACGCTCAAAAGCGGGAAGCGCGTCAGGTCTTTCGATAAATTCTGCCGAGGCCGCCAGCTTAAATTCGCCGCCTTTTTTCAGCCAGGCACTGAGGTCGTCCAGCGTAGCGAGTTTATTTTTCTGCGCCAGATCGCCGCGTACCGCTATGGTCCAGGTATTGTTTGCAGGCGAGGGTGTCAGCCAGACAAGATGATTTTTTTCACCGTCGAGCTTCTTAACCTGCTGATAGCCTGCCTGCGCATTTTTCCAGGCCGGGTTTTTCTCATCGTGAAAGAAGAAGGCCCCGTTGCCGGTATACTCCGGATAAATATCCAGCTCGCCCGCCGTGATGGCGCCCCTGACGACCTGAGTATTGCCCAGCTGGAGCTTATTCACAGTTTTCACGCCATGCTTATCCAGCACCTGTAAAATGAGGTTGCCCAGCAGCGAACCTTCCGTATCGATTTTCGAGCCGACTTTTACCGCTTCCGCCGCCTGAGCGCCGCCCGCCATTGCCAGCCAAACCACCAGCGCCAGTGCGCCGCCCACCGTTCTGCTTTTAGCCATCTCGCGTTTCCCTGTTATTGACCCAGCTTCAAGAGTAGCTGAACAATTAACCACTTAAAACCGCCTCTTTACAACTAAATCACCCTGCCCCGTTTGGCCGTCACTGCTCTTTCTGCCGCTGCCCAACGTCGATGGGCAGAACGGATGACGGCACGCAACCATGTTTTCAGTCGCGATATTTTGCCAGGTCAGGGCGCCGGTCCGGACTCACATGCCATGGATTTTGCCTCGTTTAACTACCCGATGCTGCTGTGAAATGGGTGCCAACGCGAACCCGATGCTGACCGTTAGCTCCGTACGGACGCTAACGCTTTCTGTGAGGCGCTGCCAGGCCATAAGGTTGTGATTTAGAAAACGAAGAGGTTGCGGCTAGTCCGCCATTGCGGCCGCAGTGAAACGGGCTAATTCAGCAGGGATACGGGCAAAGGTATGTAAAAACCATGGCGTAAAGCGTTCGGGATGCTCTGCCATTTCCTGGCGGATGTCCGGCAGCGACGCGTAACGCCAGTCATCCGCTTCTTCCGGATTGAGCTGCGGCTGTTGATCGCTCAGGGTAAACAGAACGTGGCCATATTCATGTTCGATCAGGCCGTTTGCCAGCGGCAAATAATAGCTCAGCTCGAACATGGGCTGCAGCGTCAGCGACAGCCCCATTTCTTCATACAGGCGACGCTGTGCCGCCTGGCGCGTTGATTCTTCCGGATAAGGGTGACCGCAGGTCGTATTGCTCCACAGCCCGCCGCAGTGATATTTGCCGCTGGCGCGCCGCTGCAGCAGCAGCTGATGACGGGAGTTAAAGACGTAAACGGTCACCGCGCGATGCAGCAGGCCTTTCTGGTGAACCTCAAGCTTTTCCATTCGGCCAATGGCGCGATCCCGATCGTCGACCAGGATGACTTCGATTGCAGACATGCACACCCCTTAAGAAATATCTCAGATAATTGTGGCATATCTTCCGCCGTCATGGCTGGGTAAAATCGTGCGAAACCCGGATACTTTTAGCTAACCGGAGGATCCACCAGCTCGGGCCGCGCCCGGAAGACAGGATTGCATCCCGCCTCGGTTAAGCGTTCCACTAATTGCAGGCCACCGTCCGGCTCCTGTTCGACAAACGCCTGCTCGGCGGCCGTCACTGGCGTTGCCCACAGCAACGTCACTTTTTCCCCTTCGCGCGGCGGCAGTTTAACGATTTCACCGAGCGTGGCGGACAGCAGAAAGCCTTCAAATCCTATCGGCGCGACGGCAGAAGAGAGCGTATGCCCTTCCCCCAGCCAGCTCAGGCGCGCCCAGGGGAAATGGGCGAAGCTTGCCAGTGCGCTGGCCATCTGTACCGCGCTTTCCTCGCTCATTACCTCGGCGTCAATCGCCATGCCCAGCTCAATACGGCGGTGATCGCCAGCCTCTTTATCTTTATAGAGAAAGTCGATCCACGGCATCGGGCGAATGCTCATGCCCAGCGTCAGGAAATACCAGCTGCCGTGGTGATAATGCTGCGAAATGGCCATTGGCGGCCAGCTGCCCTGATCGATAGCATAGTACTTCAGCGATTCGCCATATTGCGATTCATAACAGCGCAGCATTTCCCGCTGAATAGCGTTCCACGGTTGGCCATCCTGCCAGTCACGCCAGAAGAGGCGATCTTTCTCCGCCTGTGCGTACCAGCTGTTGGTAGAGGCGGAACCCAACGGCGCGGTCAACCGGTTCTCTTTAATGCAGCCAGCCGAAAAGCTGACCTGCCTGGTCTGATACAGGCTCCAGCCAGGGATCACCGCCAGCAGCTGCCCTTGATACCAAAGCGCCGCCCCATCACCGCCGGGCGTCCAGATAACCTGCAATCCTGCCGGATGGAGTATTGGCTCGGCCTGCAGCGTGCGGCAGTATTCGGCGCTGAGCAGCGGCGGCACGCCCTGTGCCATAGCGTCGATGTCTTCCTGCACTGGCGCGGGCAGCAGGTTTCTCAGCCAACAGCCGCGCACGGCAAACTGGCCGCGAAACGGCTCGGCAGGACGGAGATAGAAATAGGCGGTACGCTCATCCTGCTCAACCGTAGCAATAAGGGTTTGGTGCTGATTAAAGACTTCAGCCAGCCGGTACGTCTGTGTCATAGCGCCTCGACAAGGGTTCAGGGTCATCCCTCTTCCCGGAGAATAGAGCAGGATGCCCGCGTGCGCCATGTTACAACAAGGGTAATAATCTCAAATTTCACGTCCCATGCGCTGCATGGCACGATAATAGCCGCCGCGACGCACGCACCAGCGTAGCCCGGCTGCCAGACATTTCATCCGCTGGCGGAGTAGCGTTTGCCGCCAGTCAGGAAAATAAAAGCCAAACTGCTGTTGGGTCCAGTCGGGCAGCAGATCGATGCCCGCCATCATCATCACGTGCATTGCCGGACGGGCTTGCCAGCTGGGCGCAGGCATCGTCAGCAGAACGTCGAGCACCGCTTTGGTACGTTCATCACAGCGCAGCTGTGGCCGCATCGCTGTCAGGTAAGCGTCAACGTCCCGCACCGTTTTCGGCACCTGCTCGGCGCCCAGCGCTTCGGCTACCACGGCGGCTTCTGCATAATAGCGGTCCTGATCCGCCCGGCTTAGTAGCGGATTTTTATAGCGCAGATGGGCGGCCAGAAAACGGCTGGTTTCCGCTACGTGCACCCAGGTCAGTAAAGCCGGATCGCTGGCGGCATAGGGATTGCCCTGACCGTCAACGCCCGTGACGCGCAGATGGATGCGTTTGACGCGCTCGATGAGCGTATGGGCATCAGCCGTATTGCCAAAGGTCGTCACGGCAATAAACTGGCTGGTACGCCGCAGCCTGCCCGACATATCGTCGCGAAAGGTCGAGTGATCCCAGACGCCTGCCAGCGCCTGAGGATGCAGCATCTGCATTAGCAGCGCCGAAATGCCGCCGCAAAGCATTGACGGGAAATCGCCATGGACCTGCCAGATAACGCTGTCCGGCCCGTAAAGGCCGGGATCCCCGGGCGGCTGGCTGAGATCAAAGTCGTTCATCGCCAGCCCGTTCAGGCGAAAAACCTGCTGCTGGATCCTGTCTCTGAGTGAAAGCATTATTTTCCTGAATATAAAGGCACTTATCCCATCTTAACCCGCACAGGCCGCGTCTTATCCCACTCTGGCGGCTGTTGCAGTATTATACATTAACTAAAAAGAGTGGCTGAGTTATCGGCAATGGCAGATAACCTCTACCCGTTGTCGGTCATGCCGGGCGCTGTATTGACCAACCGGATTTTTCCACTGATGGCGAATCATCTGCCGACTGGGCTGTCGCATGCAATAAGGGTGAAGCTGGCCGTCTTTTTCCCTGCCTGCCGCGCAAAGGACGCGCAATTTCTGAGCAAAAAACCCATCATCTCTGTACGCAGGCTCCGTTGTAAAAAGAGGCGACCGATTAGCTATCACGGGTAAAGCATTTGATTACGCTTAATTTTGCACGCCATTCCCGTTATGCTGATCTGATTTACTTCACCGGTGAAAGGAAAAATCATGAGTATTACTATCCGCCAGGCTCGTCCGGCAGACGCGCAAACCATTTATGACATGATTTATGAACTGGCCGTGTATGAGAAAGCGCCACAGGAAGTGGTGACCACGCCGGATGGCATTCGCGAAACGCTGTTTGGCGAAGAAAGCCAGACAGAAGCGCTGATTTGTGAAGTGGATGGCGCAACCGTCGGCTATGCGGTGTTTTTTACCAGCTACTCGACATGGCTTGGCCGTAATGGCATCTATCTGGAAGATCTTTATATTTCGCCGAATGCGCGCGGCGACGGTGCGGGCAAAGCGCTGATTAAACAGATTGCGCAGCTGGCCGTCCAGCGCCGCTGCGGTCGGCTTGAGTGGAGCGTACTGGACTGGAATCAGCCGGCTATCGATTTCTATTTAAGCATCGGCGCCGTGGCGCAAAAGGAATGGGTGCGTTATCGCCTGGACGGCGACGCGCTGCTGAAGTTTGCCGAAGGCGAAAAGTAAAAAGGAGGCGCACCCGCGCCTCCCTGTTTTTACAGCCGGGCCTTACGCCCGGTTTTTAAAGATAATCAAACTCCGCATCGCTGGTACGAACGGAATCCAGCCCGATCATAACGCTGAATTGACCCGGCTCCGCCACCTGCTGCATTTTGGCATTCCAGAAACTCAGCGCCTTCACATCAATCGGGAACGTCACGGTCTGCGACTCACCCGCTTTCAGCATGATACGCTTAAAGCCCTTCAGCTCCTTAACCGGACGGCTAATGCTGGCGACCCGATCTCGCAGGTAGAGCTGCACCACGGTTGCCCCGTCTACCTTGGCGGTGTTAGTGACCGTTACCGAAGCCGAAACCTGACCGTTACGCGGCATGGTTTTGGCCGAAAGCGTAACCGGCGATACCGTAAAGGTGGTGTAGCTTAGCCCGTAGCCAAACGGATAAAGCGGGCCGTTTTCCGCATCATAATAGTGCGAAGTATACTTGTTCGGTTTTACCGGATCGTAAGGACGCCCCGTATTCAGGTGGTTGTAATAGATCGGGATCTGCCCTACCGAGCGCGGGAAAGACATCGGCAGCTTGCCGGACGGATTGTAATCGCCGAACAGCACGTCTGCGATAGCGTTGCCGCCTTCGGTGCCGCTGAACCAGGTTTCCAGCAGCGCATCGGCTTCACGGCTCTCCTTAACGATAGCCAGCGGACGCCCGTTCATCAGCACCAGCACCAGCGGCTTGCCGGTCGCTTTTAGCGCGCTAATCAACGCCTGCTGTGAAGGCGGAAGAGTAATATCGCTGCGGCTGGACGCCTCGTGCGCCATGCCCTGTGCTTCACCGACCACGGCCACCACAACATCTGCTTTTTTCGCCGTCTCTACCGCTTCATCCAATAGCTGCTGCGGCGTACGCGCATCTACCGTAACCGCTTTTTCATACAGGTTGAGGAAGTCCTGAATGCCCTTGTTGTCGCTGACGTTAGCGCCTTTGGCGTAAAGCAGGGTCGCTTTGCCTGCAACGGCGTTTTTAATGCCTTCCATCACGGTAACGGACTGCGCCGAGACGCCGGCCGCCGACCAGCTGCCCATAATATCGCGCTGGCTGTCGGCCAACGGACCGATCAGCGCCAGGGTGCCCGATTTTTTCAGCGGCAGCGTTTCATTGCGGTTTTTCAGCAGCACGAGGCTTTTACGAGCCACGTCACGGGCTTCCGGCCGGTGCAGGCGGCTTTCAGCATTGGTGTCTTTAGGATCGCTTTCTGCCGCGCCAAGGTGGCTATAGGGATCGTTAAACAGCCCCATATCATATTTGACGTTAAGCACGTGCCGCGTGGCATCGTCGATGTCCGCCATGCTGACCGCGCCGCTTTTGACCAGGTTTGGCAAATACTTGCTGTAGTATTCGTCACTCATGCTCATATTCACGCCGGACTGGATAGCAATACGCACCGCATCCTGCGGATCGCTGGCCACGCCGTGCTTCATCAGTTCTTTAATGGCGCCGTGATCGCTGATGGTGATGCCTTTGAATTTCCAGTCATCGCGCAGCAAATCCTTCAGCAGCCAGCTGTCTGAGGTGGCCGGTACGCCATTAATGGAGTTAAGCGCGACCATTACGCCGCCGCTGCCTGCGTCCAGCGCCGCTTTGTAAGGCGGCAGATAATCCTGAGCCAGCCGCTGCGGACTCATGTCCACCGTGTTGTAGTCGCGACCGCCTTCAACAGCGCCATAGGCAGCGAAGTGTTTCACGCTGGTCATCACCGAATAGCGATCCGCCGGACTTTTCCCCTGCATCGATTCCACCAGCGTGCGGCCCATCTCCGACGTCAGCCAGGTATCCTCGCCGAAGCCTTCTGATACCCTTCCCCAGCGCGGTTCACGCGTTACGTCCACCATCGGTGCCCAGGTCATGTTCAGGCCGTCGTCCGCCGCTTCATAAGCTGATACACGTCCCACGGTCGCTACAGCATCCAGATCCCAGCTTGCCGCCAGCGCCAGCGGGATAGGAAAAACCGTGCGCTGCCCATGCACCACGTCATAGGCAAAAAACAGCGGGATTTTCAGGCGGCTAAGCTGCATCGCCTGATCCTGCATTGCACGGATGTCCTGCCGCGTAACGGTGTTAAAAATCGCCCCAACCTGCTCTTGTTTGATCATTTCCCGGATAACTTCTTTCGGGTTATCCGGGCCGACGCTGATTAACCGGAGCTGACCGATTTTTTCATTCAGCGTCATTTTCTGCAGCAGATTGCTGACAAAGGCGTCGCGCGCGACGGGCGTGAGCGGATGCTGCCCGTGGTTATCGTCGGCAAGGGCTGGCTGCAGCGCCAGCGCAACGGCGAAGCTAACAGAATAAATCCATTTCATCAGGGTGGTTTCTCTCAGGTAAACGACAGAAAATCGTGCAGCGAGTGTGCCATAAGTTGAGGATAGCAGGTAGTTTTCAAGCCGGAGAAGTCCACTTTAGTTTAACAGTGCTAAAGTCAGGACGGATGATAAAAAAGGACATCAGACTATGAATACCCCCTCATCGACCGGCAGCAGGCTGGTTTCTGACCTGGGCCGCATTGTCGGCCGAACCCACGTGCTGACCGATCCGCAAAAAACGGAACGCTATCGCAAAGGCTTCCGCTCCGGCGAAGGCGAAGCGCTGGCCGTGGTGTTTCCCGGCTCGCTGCTGGAACAGTGGCGCATCTTACAGGCCTGCGTGGCCGCAGACGCCATTGTGTTAATGCAGGCGGCCAATACTGGCCTGACCGAAGGGTCGACGCCTGACGGCAACGATTACGACCGCGATATCGTGATCGTCAGCACGCGCCGCATGGATAAAATTCAGCTGCTGGATGAAGGCAAACAGGTACTGGCTTTTCCCGGCAGCACGCTCTACCAGCTGGAAAAGATTCTGAAGCCGCTGGGACGCGAGCCGCATTCGGTTATTGGCTCTTCCTGTATTGGCG
>NZ_DALZCD010000176.1:0-8974 GCF_031978025.1 Erwinia sp. | reverse complement strand
GATGCTGGAGAAAGAAGTCTCTGAATTAACGGCATTACAGCACAGGGTTGAAACGGCGCAGTACTACGTCGACGAGCATGTACAGCATTATCCTGAAGGCAACTGGTGCGACATTTTACGTACACGCTTTATCCGGCAACACCGTGAAATGTTTGCCGATGCTATAGGCTATCTCTGGCAGGAACAGTTGAAACGGAAAAATCATCTGGAAGACGTGGTCACGCATTGGCGTTTGCTTATTTCCCGTCAGAATGCAGGCGCCGGTTATTATCGCTGGATGGACAACCTGGATGACTTTTACAGCTCGCTGTCGCTGGTTTACCCGGTAATGGCGACCACGCTGGTCTCCGCTTACAAAATGGCCGGGTACGGCAAACTCAGCGAGCTGAAAGGTCATAAGCCCTGGGCTCTGGCGCTTTGCGATGAGGCGGGTATGATTTCGGCAGAATCGCTAGTCCCCCTACTGAGCCGCAGCGAAAAGGCCATGATCGTAGGCGATCCTCTGCAAATTGAGCCTATTCGTAATCTTTCTGAAGGCTCTCAACAACTGCTGCGCCAACGCCATTTTGCTGAGAACAATACGCTTTATGAGCGGGTTTCACCTGTCACCGTCACCGCCTACCATCGGGCGGCCGGCAGTGCTACCGGCCGCGTCAGTGATACGGGTAACGGCATCATTCTGGATGAGCATCGTCGCTGCCAGTTACCTATTGCTCAATTATTTACCCGCGTGGCGGGCTACCAGGGTGTGACGGTAGAAACGGCTCTACCTGACGAAAGAATTGCCCGGGCTTTTGAAAAGGCGGGGGGACACCACCTGATGTTTTACAGCGTGGAAGGTCAGAAAGGCCTTGTAACCAACACCAACCTTGATGAGGCAGAAGCTATTGGGCAGCTGTTAGACAAGCTGGAAGAAGCGGGTTACGACCTGAGCGCTGATGTTGGGATTGTAACCCCTTATACTAATCAGAAGTCTCTCCTGATCCAGCGGTTTGCTAAGCGGATGAACCATTGGGAAAAAAATTGTATCGGAACGGTCCATCAGTTTCAGGGCGTAGGGTTTGAAGTCATTATCTACAGCCCGGTTATTTTCCATCCTCTGGATAAAGAAGGTTTCCAGAACGACGCCCCCAATATGCTCAATGTGGTCGTTTCTCGGGCCAGACAGCAGTTTATCGTAGTAGGAAATTACCGACGCCTGAAGCAGGCTGGCGGCTATCTGGCGATAGTGGCTCAAACGCTGGCCGACGATTTTCTTCTTGAACAGGGCAGTCAGCATCCCGATTTCGGGCGTATAACACAGACGCCACGCTTACAGCGTTACTATAAAGATTGTGAGCATATTGCAGCCTTCAAGGCCAAGGCAGCCACATGCGAACGGGAACTCCTTATCGTAACGCCCTGGATACGAAGAGGCGGCCGCCGGCAGCGCCCGGAACTGGCAATGCTGATAGCCGCCCAGCGTCGTGGCGTGACAGTGAAGGTCTGTTATGGCTATCACCATCAGCGGCTTGATCGCGGTGAAGATAACGATAATGACCTGATTACAGAGTATTGCGACCAGCTAGGGAAAGAGAATGTCATTCGCCTGCCGGAAGGCACTCACGAAAAACTGCTGGTGGTCGACGGACGCTACATCACCCTTGGCAGCTGGAACTGGCTGTCCCATGGTTATCATGACAGCTGCGAGGGCTCAGGGAATTTCAGCAATGCTATACGTCATGAGCTAAGCGCAGAACTGGATGACGTGGCTTTTGTTAACGAGCTTAAAGAGCGACTGCCTGTCTGACATGATGGGCCGTACAGAATCGTTCCTGTGCGGCCCTTTCCTCTTAATCTACTTCGCGGCCGTTACTGGCGATGACCTTCTGATACCAGTAGAACGATTTTTTCTTATAGCGGTTGCCCGTCCCGGAAATGGTGTCGTCCAGATCGACATAGATAAAGCCGTAGCGCTTGCTCATTTCGCCGGTGGACATGCTGACCAGATCGATGCAGCCCCACGGCGTGTAGCCCATCAGCTCGACGCCGTCATCAATCGCTTCCGCCATCGCGTCAATATGCTGGCGTAAGTAGTTGATGCGGTAATCATCTTCAACCCGGAAATGCTCGTCCGGCTTATCTTTCGCGCCTAAACCGTTTTCAACAATAAATAGCGGCTTCTGGTAGCGATCGTAAAGCTGATTCAGACCAATACGCAGGCCAACCGGGTCAATTTCCCAGCCCCAATCGCTGGCCTCCAGGAAAGGGTTACGCGCCCCGCCCAGCAGGTTGCCCTGTGCCGCGTCCGCTTCCGCGCCGGTTTTATTGATGGTGGTGGACATGTAATAGCTGAAGCCGATGTAGTCCACGGTATGCGCTTTACTTAATTCCATGTCGCCTGTCTGGATATCCAGCGTCACGCCCAGCGATGCCCAGAGGCTTTTAGCGTAATAAGGGTATTCGCCCTTTGCCTGCACGTCGGCGCAGTAAAAGTTAAACGCCTGCGTCTCTTTCAGCGTGGCGAGCTGGTTAAGCGGATTACAGTCAAAAGCGTAGGCGGTAGCGTAAATGATCATGCAGCCAATCTGGATGGCGGGATGGGTTTCATGCGCGATTTTTACTGCCAGGCTGCTGGCGACAAACTGGTTATGCCACGCCTGAAACTTCGCCTGTGGATCCAGCGCACCGGTCTTTACCGTCAGGCTCTGGCTCATCATCGGGAAGTGCACCGCGCTGTTAATTTCGTTAAACGTCATCCAGTACTTCACTTTCTGGCCATAACGTTCCAGCACCGTACGGGCGAAGCGCTCAAAATGCCCGATGACGTCACGGTTTTTCCAGCCGCCAAATTCGGTCGCCAGATGCAGCGGCATTTCATAATGGGAAATCGTGATAACCGGCTCAATGCCGTGCGCCAGGCAGGTATCGATCACCTCATCATAATGGCGCAGCCCCGCTTCGTTGGGCTGCTGCTCGACGCCGTTGGGATAGATGCGCGTCCAGGCGAGGGAGAAACGGTAGCATGTAAAGCCCATTTCTTTGAACAGCGCGATGTCCTCACGGAAGCGGTGATAGTGGTCGATGCCTTTATGGTTGGGGTAAGTGTAGCGGGACGGGTCAAGGGTGAAATCAAAATCAGGCGAGGAAACGATAGCCAGGCGCGATTTCCCGCCCGGGATGGCATCCACGATGGAAAGCCCCTTCCCGTCCTCGTCGTAAGCGCCTTCTACCTGATTCGCGGCGGTCGCGCCACCCCACATAAAGCCTTGCGGAAACCTTTCTTTCATTGCATTAGTCCTTTTTAAAACGGAGAGTTTTAACAGCAATTGATGACAAGTTTGCACCCGGTGCAGGCAAGAATGGTAAAGCAAAAGTGGCATAGCCGACAGGAAAGAAGCCGATCAGTACCGTGCGGGTACAATGGTTAACGCTATCCGCTCCGCCAGATCCAGAACGTTTGACCAGGTCGCACCGTCCTGTAAAAGAGAACGGGAAGCGCCCGTAGACCGTAGCGCTTTTTTACCCATGCGATCGCCAAAGAGCACGATCGCCCGGGCGGCATCATCCTGTCTGGATATCCAAAGCAATCCCTGCGCCTGCGGACACTGGCAATAAATAGCCTCGGCCCATTTTCGGGTGGCCGGATACCGATTTTTTTCCGTATCGATTAACTGGCTGCGCTTCAGCCCGAGCTTGTGTAAAGCCAGGCTGCGTAAATCCACCAGCCTCAGCGCTTCCGTGACTTCTATAACGGAATGCAGCTGGCCGGTAAACTTTGCCTTATCTATGCTTTTAAAGCCGGCGGTATGCGGGACATCATGAAAGACCGTTTCCATCAGCGCACAGGAAAAGGTCGTCCCCGCATACAGCGTGGGAATAGCGCGACCTTTACCGTCTTTAATCGGGCTGAAGCGCGCATTACCTTTAAGCCCAGGATTAAACTGCGCCGCCTGATAGTTATCAAGATGGATACGGTGCAGCTTTTCCCCGGCGTTGAGCAGCGTCAGGGTAAGAGCAAGTCCCTCAGGGGGGAGCGGTAAAGCCCCGTCCGGGCTAGCCATGCTCAACCCCGGCCACTTCATCCCTTGCGGCTTCGATCACCCGCTCCGGGCTGCTGAGAAGCAGGTCCTGCGGTCGTTCACCGCCCAGGGCGCTGTTATCAGCGCGAAACCAGTAGGCCATTCCCCAACCGTCCTTGTGGTCGGCGAAAATTTTTACGATGTCAGCCATGGCCTTACAGGGCCGGAAGCCTGTCTCTGCCGACAGGGCGTAGGCCGGATAGTAGTCAATGCCGTGGTGCTGAAGCGTAAAAATCTGCTGCTGCTTTTTCCATTTATGCGGCTGCGCGCTGGGATTACGCGCGCTGAAGCCGGCCAGTTCGGCCACGTTTGTCGCCGTCAGCCAGTCTCCACTTTCCAGTACCGCCTTGCGGGCCTGGATCAGCATGGCGGCCTCTTTCAGCAGCGTTGGCGGCACGGGAGCCGAAGGCAGCATGATTTCCGCCAGCCGCTCAAGCGAGGCCTGTTCCTGGCGCTCGCGTAGCACATCCAGCAGGGAAACCGTCATGTTCAGCAGGTTTTCCGTTAGCGTCTCGACCACGCCCGGCTGCTGATGCACGAAAGTCATGGCTAAGACGCGATCGGCACGGGATTTATTCAAATGAGCCTGGATCTCTTTGGGGGTGCCTACCCGCGTCGCGATACCTGAAGAACCCGGAATAGCGCTCATCGTTTTATCCTCAGTGATGGTAGTTATTAGCAATATAACATAACCACCATCACCGTAAAGGTCACTTTTTAGCCGGAAGCGTAAAGATAAAGCCCCGGACGGCATCAGGGCGAAGGGCTACAGCGCGACGCGCATCACGTCATCAGGGGCAGTGGCCTCCTGCTTGCGGGAGGAAGCCTGCTTAACGGAGATATACAGCGTCTGGCCATCCGGCGACAGCGCCAGACTGTTTGGATGGGTCGGCGCCTTAAGGGTTTTAATAACTTTATAGGTTTTGCCGTCAATAATACTGACCTCGCCGGCCTCACGATGGGTGACGTAAATTTCATCACGCTGCGGATTAAACAGCACCGCCAGCGAGGTTGGCACGGCGACTTTCTGTATGATCTTGCCGTCTTCGGTGTTGACTACCAGCAGCTCAGGCTGTTTAGCGTCGGTGATAAAGGCGCGATGCGTAGCCGGATCCAGGCTGATATTCAGGAAAAAGTGCTCGCTCTCCGCCAGCTTCACTTTAGCCAACAGCTGATGACTCACGGTGTCGAAGGTGAAGAGTTCATTATCACCGCCGGTGGCGTAAAGGCGGTGCGCGTTGGCATCCAGCGTCAGGCCGGTGGCGTACTTGCCCAGGCCGTCCAGCGTATGACGTAGCGTCAGTTTATCGCCATCCACCACCCAAATCCGGCTCTCTTCGCCCACGCCGCTGACATAAACCGTATTGGTTTTTTCATCCACTGCCAGCTCGCGAGGTGCCAGCGGATAGAAGGTTTCGCTACGCGGACGTGTATCGAGCACCAGACGCCCTTTTACCTCGCCGCTTTTAACGTCAATCGCCGTGATCGAACTGTTCAGCGTATTGCCAACAAAAAGCGTGTCGGTTTTATTATTGATGGCGGTGCCAAAAGGTTTGAGATCGTTGTGTATCGCCTGGGTAATTGCCAGCGTCTGCGGATTGAGTCGGTAAACCACGCCGCCTTTATCCAGCTGGCGACTACCGGAGGTGGCCACGTACAGCGCCTGCTGCGACGGGCTGTAGGCCATTTCATAAGCCCCTTTGGCAACCGGCTGGCGCAGCGGTTCTGCGGTTTCGCTGTAGGCCGGGATCGCGGCGGTAAACAGCATCAGCGTCAAGAGGTAGCCTTTTCCACGGCTGAAAGTTACGTTCATATTCTCTCCATGTAACTGAATAACAACAGGTAAAATGCCCGCCGCCCTGAGCGGTACGGCGAGCCAAAAATTAGCCCAGCAGCGCCGTGGTCAGTCGTGCGGTACAGCAGCGCCTGTTGCTTTCGTCATAAATAGCTATTTCCCAGACCTGCTGGCTGCGGCCTGAATGCAGCGGCTGACAAACACCCCGCACCTGACCGCCGGTCACGGCGCGATGATGGCTGGCGTTGATCTCCGTGCCGACCACGCATTGCCCTTCCTGGCTGGTCAAAAAGCTCGCCATAGAGCCTAAGGTTTCCGCCAGCGCCACCGATGCCCCCCCGTGCAGCAGGCCAAAAGGCTGCTGCGTGCGGGCATCGACCGGCATCGTCGCCTCCAACCTGCCCTCTGCCAGCAAGGTAAACGTCATCCCCAAATGGGCCACCATCGACCCTTCGCACATGCGGTTAAGCTCATCCAGACTCGGCTGGCGTTTCCAAATCGATTTTGTCATTACGCCCCCAGCGTGCTGCCACCGTCGATCACGATATCCTGCATCGTGATATGACTGGCTTGATCGGAAGCAAGAAACAGGATGGTGCTGGCGATCTCATCCGGCCGGGCGATTTTGCCCAACGGGATACCGATTTTAAACTGTTCGGCAAAGCCGCGAATGCGCTGCTGTTCGGCGTCCGCGCTTTTCCACAGCGTGCGCTGCATATCGGTATCGGTCGAGCCTGGCGACACCAGGTTGCAGCGTACGCCAAAAGGCGCCAGCTCCAGACCCACCGTCAGGCTGAGGCTGCGCAGCGCCGCCTTCGACGCACCATAGGCCGACATGCCAACACGGGGACAGTGCGCGGCATCCGATGCCACGGTGACGATAGCGCCGCTACGCTGCTCGCGGAACAAAGGCATTGTTTGCTGAAACAGATTAAACGCGCCGCCGACGTTGACGGCCATCACCGCTTCCCAGTCCGCCACGTCCAGCTCATCGGTTGCTCCCATCCGCAAAATGCCCGCGCTGTTAACCAGCACGTCCAGCCGCGGCGCCTCCAGCCGCAGCCGCTGACACACGGTCTTCACCTGCTGCGCGTCGGCCACGTTCAGCTCCACGGTCTGAAAAGGATAATCAGCCTGAGGAAAAGCAAGATCCAGCCCGACAACCGTTGCGCCTGCCTGATGAAAAGCCAGCGCCGTGGCATAGCCGATACCTTTGCCGGCGCCGGTTACCCAGATATATTTATTCATAAAATCGCGGCTCATGCGTGCTCCCGCGACAGCAAACGCCACCAGGCGGCCAGCGTAGGTTCCTTCGCCAGCATGACAAAATCGATATCGCCGTAAGCTTTACGCCAGCGAGCAGCCAGCGCCATCATGCGAACCGAATCCAGACCGTAATCGATCAGGTTCTCATCGTCTTCAGGCACTTCGTCCTCATCCAGCATAGGCTGCACCAACGCGCGCAGCCGGGCCATGCTCAGCGGCACCGGCAGCAGATCCTCCGTCAGCACGACTTTCCCGGCACGGCCGGCGGTATATTTCAGCGCCATCAGGTGCTCATCGCGGCTAAAGTCAGCCAGCGCATCCGCCACCATAAAAGGCTGGATATCACGCATAAAAGCGTCAATAGCCGTGGTCAGGCAGCCAATATGGGCGTACACCCCGCAGATAATCAGTTGGTCGCGGCCGGTCTCTTTCAGATGCTGCTCCAGCGGCGAGCGATGGAAGGCGCTGTAGCGCCATTTCACCAATACTTCGTCGTCCGCTTCCGGTGCCAGCGCGGCGACAATCTTCTGCTGCTCCGGATGTTTATTCAGGCCCGGTCCCCACATATCGTTCAGCAGCGCGCGGTCTTTATCGCTTTGATGGTTCGGCTGCGCCGTGTAGTAAACCGGGATGCCGTTCTGGCGACAATAATCACGCAGCGCGGCGATATTGCTGATGACCTGTTTGATCATCGGACAATCTTCACCCCAAAAATGAATAAAATAGTTCTGCATATCGTGGATCAGCAGCGCGCCTCTGGCGGGTTCAAACGTCCACTTCACCTTGTTTTCAGGCAGGTCGACGGCGGCAGGCAGCGCATAGGCTTGCAGTGCAGGGATAGTCATTTTTTCTCCTGAATTCAATGAGTCTGGCTGGCATCCAGCTGTTGGCGCAGGTATTTTTTATCCACTTTACCGACGGGCGTCAGCGGCAATTCGTCGACGGTTTCAATACGATCGGGCAGCTTGAAGTCCGCCACGCCAAGCTCACGCAGATAGCGGCGGATCTCGACGGCGCGAACGGGGCGCTTACCGACGATAAAGGCGCAGCTTTTTTCGCCCAGCAGGCTGTCTTCCATGGAAACCAACGCAACATGCAGAATGGCCTCGTGGCGTAACAGCAGGTTTTCGATCTCTTCTGCAGCAATTTTCTCGCCGCCACGATTGATCTGATCTTTTTCGCGGCCCTGCACGCAGAGGTAGCCGTCCGGCGTGAGGGAAATCAGATCGCCGGAGCAGTAAAAGCCGTTGGCGTCAAAAGCCTGCGCATTGTGCTCCGGGCTGCGGTAATAGCCGCGAAAGGTGTACGGACCGCGCGTCATTAGCCGTCCGGTTTCGCCCTGCGGCAGCGGATTACCCTGCTCGTCCGCGACCCAGACCTCATCGTCCGGGCTCATTGGCGTACCCTGCGTCGAAAAGGTGTGCCACTCGTCGTCGGTCAGCTGCGTATAGTTGACCAGCCCTTCCGCCATGCCGAACACCTGCTGCAGCTGGCAGCCAATTTCCGTCGGGATACGGGCAGCCAGCGCTTCGCTTAAGCGTGCACCGCCCACCTGCAACAGCTGTAGCGAACTGAGCGCCCGATTGCTGCCCCACTCCTCAATGGCCTGCAGCCACAGACTGACGGCTGGCGGGACCAGCGCCGTCACCGTAATTTGATGTTTTTCAATAAGCCGGAAGCAAAGGTTGGCACTGGGGTCGCCCGCCATCACGACCAGGCCGCCGCCATAAAACACGCCAAACGCGCCCGGCGAACTGAGCGGATAGTTGTGTGCGGCGGGCAACGCACAGAGGTAGCGGGTTTTTTCATTAAAGCGGCACACTTCTGCACTGCGGCGAATGCTGTAGTAGTA
>NZ_DALZCD010000175.1:0-8980 GCF_031978025.1 Erwinia sp. | reverse complement strand
GGAGAGGCGAATGAATAACGTTAATGAGCTGATTGCTTCAAGACTGATGCTGACCGCAGAGCAACGAGAACAAACGCGTGCGGCTCTGGCGAAGGGAGAACAGGCAGAAACGGATCTTCGGCGCGCGCAGCGCTACGCATTTCAACAGCGAACCCGGCAGGGCCTGATTTTTGGCGAGAACGATCTGCTGCCGGTTTCCTTTTTGCAGCAGGGCTTAAGCGCGGCGCGGGCAGTGGCGCTGATACGGGAAGATGGCATTCCTGTAGGCAGCGGCTTTCTGGCCCACGGAGGCTTGTTTATCACCAATCACCACGTGCTGCCGGAACCGCCTGCCCCAGGCACGGTGACGGTACAGTTTGGCTATTGTCAGAATGAGCGCGGTGAGGTTAGCGACGGCCGTCTTTACTCGCTGGATGCGGAGCATTTCTGGCTGACCAGCCCGCCGGAAGCGTTCGACTGTACGCTGATTGCGCTGGGCGAAGCGCTTAGCGGCAGCGGAGAAGCGCCGTTGCCGCTGGCGCTTAACGATCGCAATGACAAACATGCGCTGGGCATCAGCCTGAACCTTATTCATCATCCGGGCGGCGCGCCGCAGCAGGTCACGCTGCGTAATAATGCGCTGTTGGCGCGGCACGAGCAGTTTCTGCATTACGAGGCCGACAGTGAAGGCGGTTCGTCCGGCGCGCCCGTTTTCAACGACGGCTGGCAGCTGGTGGCGCTGCACCACGGTGCCGTTGAGGACGACGGAAAATGGGTTAATGAAGGGATCCGCATCAGCGCGTTAACCGACTGGCTAAAAGGCGAATTGCCACGGCTCTCGTCTACGAGGCAGGCGTCACTGATGCAGGCGTTGACTTCCGACATCACACCGCTGCGTCCCGCCGCCAGCGCCAGCGCGCCAGACAGCTATTACGATAATCGCGACGGCTATCAGGCCGACTTTCTTGCCGGGACGCATATCGCCCTGGCGGATATCATCGCGCCACGCGTAGCGGAAGTGGCGCCGTTGCGCGACGGCAGTAAAGGTGCAGAGGCCAGGCTCGACTATCAGCACTTTTCCCTGCTGATGAGCAGCGAGCGGCGGCTGGCCTTCTTTACCGCGACCAATATTGATGGCGCCAGCTATATCAGCATCGATCGCGACAGCGGGCAGCCTTCGCTGCTGCCAGAGACGGATCGCTGGTATGAAGACAGCCGTATCGACAGCCGCTATGTCACCGGTCAGGCGTTCTACAGCGAGTTCAGCCGTTGGTTCGATCGAGGCCATTTGACCCGCCGTAGCGATCCTACCTGGGGCAGCGCGGCCGAAGCGGTACGCGCCAATAAAGACACTTTTCACTTTACCAACTGCTCGCCGCAGCATTTTCGTTTTAATCAGAGCATGCAGTACTGGCAGGGCGTTGAGCGCTACATCCTGGAATCTGGCGTGCTGCAGACAAAGCAGCAGATCAGTGTGTTGACCGGGCCGGTGCTTAACGATCAAAGCAGGCAATATGCGAATTTAGCGGTACCGCTACTGTTCTGGAAAGTCGTTTTGCGCATCGGTCCCCAGGGCAAGCCGCAGGCGACGGCATTACTGGTCAGTCAGGATAAATTGCTGGACGAACCACGCCGCGTATTGCCCCGGGCACAGCCGGAAACAGTTCCCAACGTGGATGAATATCGCGTTTCCGTCAGCTCGCTGGAAGCGCTGACCGGCCTTAATTTCAGCGCCTTCCGCGACTGGGACAGCTGGAAGCCGGACGCCGCTCTGCTGGCAGATCCGTTACCGGCGAAGCTGATCATGACATGGCAGGATCTGTTGTAGTCGGGGGCCGAATAAAGCGTACCGAAAGGTCAGAGAAGCCCGTGGCTAAAGCGCGCTTCTCTGACCGAAAGGGCTTTCGCCGCAGACGACCTGCCTGAAACAACACAAAGAGCCGCTTTTTGAAAATTTGAGCGGTCATGCCGCCGTCCGTTTTTCTTTTTCGTGCGTCGGGCGGGCAGAAATCAGGGCTGCAGCAGCTGTTTTTCCCAGTCTCCGGTTTGTTCTGGCCGAGTATAAAGCTCCCGTAAGTGCAGACGATTATCACGGAAGGTTAAAAATTCAATAGCCTGAGGAACCACGCAAACGCCTCCCCAGCGTGCGGGTTTGCTGACGGGCTGCCCGGCATACACCGCTTTGGCCTGCTGTAATTTTTGCTCCAGCTCCTCTACGGCAGCCAGCGGCTGACTCTGCTGAAAACACAGGGTTGCCAGCTGCGCATCACGCGAGCGTGAAGACCACCAGGCCTCCGACTGCTCCACGTCGACAGGTTGCGCTATCCCTTCCACCCGCACCTGATAGCCTTTATTTTCCCACCAGAATGTTAATGCCACGTGAGGATTGTGCTCCAGCTCTTTTCCTTTCCGCGAATCAAACCAGGTACAGAAAGCAAACCCTCGGGCGTCAGCGGACTTTAAGTCGACGAAGCGTGCGCTGGGTTTACCGTCCGGCGCGACCGTAGAGACACAGACGGCGCCTGGCTGCTTCAGTGTGCGATCGTGTTTGACTTCATCCCACCAGCGATGAAATTTTGTTATGGGGTTGTCTGTCATAGCGGCTACTCCTTGCGGTTAGTTTAAGAAGAGGGGACAGCGCCAGACTTCAATCAGAGGAGTAATCCTGCCGGCCAGCCTTTGGCTGAACATTTATCCCGGTCTGGCAGCACGTTTTCTGTTAAATACGTTGTAGCATAGAGTCCTGTGCCGCGCATCGTCATCTGGCCGGTGCCATAGTCACTCTTTTCTCTTAAGGAGGCTTTATGAAAACGCCCTGTCTGGAAACGTCACGCCTTTATCTGCGACCGCTTCAGGTCGAAGATGCCCTGCAGATACAGAGGATCTTTCCGCAATGGGAGATCGTTCGTCATCTTGCCGCAGGGTTTCCCTGGCCTTTTCCGGACGATGGAGCCAGCCGGTATGTTAATACGGTGGCGTTGCCGGCCTCAGAGAGGGGAACAGCCTGGTTCTGGACCCTGAGACGAAAAGAAAATCCGTCAGTCATGATCGGCCTGATATGTCTTTCAGATGAACCAGACAATAATCGTGGGTTCTGGCTTGTGCCGGAGTGGCGGCGCAAAGGGTATATGACGGAGGCCTGTAACGTGGTGACCGGGTTTTGGTTTAATACTCTTAAGCGGGAGGTGCTGCGAGCGCCTAAAGCCCATATCAATGACGCTTCCCGAAAAATATCTGAAAACATGGGGATGCGCCTTATCCAAACCGGGAAACAGCGCTACACGGAAGGCGAGCTGGACTCTGAATTATGGGAAATAACCCGTGAGGAGTGGAACAGCGTGTCCTTGCCGCCAGTCCCCTGAAGCGAAGGGGAGATCACAGCCGCATCAGGCGGCTTTAAGCCTGACGGGCCAGGCGATAAACTTGCAAATAAAACCAGGTCGGAAAGGATCACGCCTTCCCGGCCTGGGGGGACACCCTGACACCTTTAATCGCAGGTTAAATCCTGAAAGAGCTGACTTCGCTTAACAGTCTGCTGGCCTGCTCGCTAAGGGAGTTGGATGCCGCAGCCATCTGCTCTACCATTGCCGCATTTTGCTGCAGGTTATTCTCCATCTGTGTCACGGCAATATTGACCTGTTCAATACCATAACTCTGTTCTTTTGATGAGTTATTGACCTGATTAATTAACTGGGTTGTTTCATCAACAACGCCCAGCGCTTCACTCATTCGGGTAGTGACATTCGCCGCGTATACCACCCCTTTATCTACGTTTTGAATGGCCTCTTCGATTAATCCCCGGATATCGCGTGCCGCCACAGAAGAACGCTGTGATAATGAGCGAACCTCTCCAGCCACCACCGCAAACCCTTTACCCTGTTCGCCGGCACGCGCCGCTTCAACGGCCGCATTAAGGGCAAGAATATTGGTCTGAAACGCAATGCCGTCAATGATAGCGGTGATCTCAGAAATCTTATGAGAAGAGGCCGATATGTCATTGATGGAATTTTTCAAATCGCCCAGCTCACGGCTACTTTCATTAACGATTGACTGAACCTTACCTATATAGTTGTTCGCTTCGTTCGCGTTATCCATATTATGTTTTACCGTCGCGGACAACTCGTTCATGCTGGCGGCAGTCTGTTCCAGAGACGATGCCTGAGATTCAGTACGTGAAGAGAGGTCCTCATTACTGCGGGAAATTTCATTAGCCGCCGTATCCACCTCTTTGCTGGCATCCCTTGAACTGGACAGCACGTCCCGGAATTTCTCAATCAGCGCATTGAAGCTGCTGGCCGTTGCGCCCAGCTCATCCTTTTTAACCAAATCGACACGTAGCGTCAGATCCAGAGTATTGCCGATATCCCTCATGCTTCCCTGTAAAGTCTGCAGGCCTTTTTTCAGGTAGTTAAGGATAAAGTAAGAGAAAGAACTGGTCAGGACGACCGCGGCGCTGATGATAATAACCAGCAACCACAGGGTATGCAGATACTGCGTATGGTTATTTTCCGCAAAGCGGGTTGCAATCTGGTAATTGTAAGATAATAAGCTCTTGATATCCTTGCTTAATATGACTGAGGCCGCGGCGGTTTCGCCCTCGTCTGATACCATGCCTCTTGCAGCATCAATGCCGCTGGTTTCATAAACAGTCACCATTTTATTGACTTTATTGCGGTAGTTATCAAAGCTTTGAATGGTTTGCGATATCGCCTGACCATCTTTCTCATCAGAGATTAAATTCGCTTTATAATAATTAAGTTCCGATTTTACCTTATCCAAAAGGACATCTGCACTCTTCATGTGCATATAAAAGATATCTTTTTTTGTTACCAGCAGGCCCATCAGTATTTGCCGTCTCGCTTCTTCACGGCTTTGTAAAATTTCGCCTATTTTATTTATGCTGGGCAGGGAGTTAGTTGCGACATAATCAAAACGATCCTGAGCGCTGTTCAGGGATTTAAGGCTGATAATACCAAGCGATAACAAGGCAATAAGGGTAAAAGCAAAAATAAACGTCAGCTTCTTTAAAATGGTCATGACAGGATGCCTGATAATGTAAAAGGGTATAGTGAAATTATCGGAGCTTAAGAGAGTAACTTTATATCTTTATCGCAAATTTCATCAGTTTTTTATGATTACAGGGAGGGGGGTCTCTTTCTTAATCACAATCAGTTGGTTAGGCAGGTTTTCATAAAAAATCGCACGTTAGCGCCTGCTTTTTCAAAAATCAGGTAGAAAGTCCCGGATGTGGTTAGGGTATATTAATTAGCGTATTGGCAATGAAAGCGTTACCAGAAAAATACTCTCTTTGGAGGCGAGGAGCATACTGGCTAAAATTAAAAATACTTTGGATACCTGAAAATCGCTATCTTATATACTGCTATAGGGTTCCTGGTGTTGGCATTTTAGTTATCGGCCTGAACTCAGGAAACATGAAGGAGCCCCTCTTAAATTTTTGCAGTGAGGTTATGCAGATAAAATAAATGTGATGTATATGTGAAAAAATTAAGCTGCTATGAAGTCTTGCTGTTATTTGCCGATACTGGATAGCTATCAGCTGGCCAGAGAGAAACTAATGAGCACCTCGGGAATCAACACTCAGCCCTACAGTCATACTTTATTAGCTGAAACATCTCAGCCATCTGCACCCGCTGACAGAACCCAACTACCTGCGGTTAATGCCGATACACCCCCCGGAAATGTCTCTTCTGTCACTACTTTCGTATCATCCCTTGCCCGTCAATTAAGCGGAGCCGCTGCTCAGGCTGAAGCCCGCGATGCTTCACTGACCCTGGGGCAGAAAAGAAACCTGGTAGATAAGGCTCAGGACATGTTGCTTGGTGCGTCTTATAACGCTAATAAAGCAGCTTATGATAAAGAATTGCCTGCTTCAGATGATCCGTACGCACTGGATCTGGCAAAAAGGGCGACGCAGTATACAAACGGTAGCGGTAAAAACCCTTTCTCCGGACTGTCACGAGACAAACTGGCGGTAATAGCTTATGACGAAAGTGGCACTTTTACCGCTAACGAACGAAGAGCGGCAATGTATGAAGCTTATGACCAGGAATATGCCTGGCGTAAACAAGTCGTTGCTGAAGCCCAGGCTGAATACAATAGTACCGGTAAAATGACCCATTTCTTTCAGAGCGTTTTAGAACATTATCAGTCGCTTCCTGCATTAGAACAGTCTCAATACCCGAATGATTATGCTCAAGGGCTTAAGAATTTAATAGACCAGGATTTTAACTATAAGACCCATCAAGCCGAAGGAAAAGCTAACTACTCTACAATTATTAATGATGTGCTTGCTTTCAGGAATAAATGATATGTGTATAAGCTGTTGGATACTGTCTATCTTCTGATTGTCCTTTTCCTTTCAGGGCGAGACGGACAGAACCCCCCAAAATTGATGAAGCTGTTTTAAACCCGCGCCTGTCTCTGCAAGAGACGTAAACTAATGTTTACGAATTTATAAGACCAATCACCTTGCAGAAGGTGACACGAAAGGCTGGTTTTGAATAGAATCTTGGCAGTTAACACTGCGGGAGGGCGGTGTTATCAGTGATTCCTCTGGATATAACACAACTAAGGACTTATTCAATGATCAAATCTTCTACGCTGGCTGCCTGTTTGCTGGTGACGACTGGCTGCCTTTCAGCCAGCACCTACGCTCAGCCACAGCCTTCAGAATCCCTCGCCCCTTATCCTCAACCTGAGAAAGGGATGAGCCGACAGGTCATACAGCTGCCAGAAATGAAAAATGAATATTTGTATAAAGTGGAGCTGATGGTGGGTCAGACAATGGAGGTGGATTGTAATCAACATCTTCTTCTCGGCCAGCTACAGTCCGAAACCGTAGAGGGTTGGGGATATTCTTATTATGTCTTTAAAACAGCAAAATCAGCAGACTCTGGCGTGTCGCACGTATCAACCATGATGGCTTGTCCTGAAGATAAAAAGCAAAAGAAATTTGTGACCGCTAACCTCGGTGCAAACGGCATGTTAACCTACAACAGTAAGCTTCCGGTCGTCGTTTATACGCCAGACAATATTGAGGTTAAATATCGTCTCTGGAAAGCCGACGATGAAATCAACGCTGCCAAAATAAAATAATTAACTGATAAAATGTCTTCTCTGTATAAGTACGCAGTCGTCTGCCAGAGAAAAGACTTTATTTGCTCCAGCGTTGACTAATATAAGCTTCCTGTGGAGGCTGCTGGCCTGTTGCGCCCGCGGCGCATTATGAGCTGTCGCGCCACAAATAGCAGAGCCAGAAACTGCCTGGCGAGACAAAGCGGTTCTGTTCTTTCAGAGTAGAACCGACCAGCAGACCGTCGGGCAGACGGCAACTTTTTTCAGGTCGTAGGGTAGACGGTAACTTACCCCATTGTGAATTCAGCCTGGCCCCTCGCTTCCCGCCGCTAATAGGGGTACCAGCACCTCGCTGATCGGTGTGGCAATATCATGCGCGCGTCCGTAACGCGCTATCACGCCGTTTCGGATTTCCCATTCAAGCGGGCGGTCAGCCTGCCGGTCCGCAAGGATTGACGTGCCCAAATCCGCGGGAGCCCGATGAAAAACGTCCAGGATTTCCTGCGGAACGCTATCGTCCAGTATTGCGCCTTCCGCACGAGCGACCGTCAGACATTCATGCAGATAAGCCAGTGCCAGGTCGGTGACGTCTCTGCGCGAAAACATACCGGCACGACGATTAGCCAGCACCATAAGTCCTGCTACCGCATTCTGCAGCAGTTTACGCCAGGCTATAGAAGTAAAATCGGTCGACAGCTCAACGGCGCAACGTGTTGGGCTAAGGACATCCGCGACCCTTTTTGCCTGCGGCTCATCAGGCAGCGTCAGGCGCGGTTTGGCACGCAGCCAGACGGAGAAATCGGGCTCTCGCTGTGCCGGGAACCACACTACCGAAGGCACCACGCTGGCACCGTTAACATAAGGCTCCAGCTGAATTTTTTGTTCTACGCCGTTTTGCAGCGCGCAGACCACCGTATTTTTATCGCAAAGCGTGGACAGCCAGTCAGCACAGTCCGCTACCTGGGTAGTTTTCACCGCGACGAACACTAAATCGAATGGCTGGCTGACGGAAGACGTCTTAGTTAATACCGGCCCCGGCACGACAGTTTCTTTTTCATCGTCACGCAGAGTTAATGTCGGATGCGCGGTCCGCCCGCAAAGCACGGGGGTGCGGCCAGCTTCATGCAGCACCGCGGCGAGGGTGGTACCGATAGCGCCGGGACCCAGCAGGGCAATTGTAGGACGGTCAGCCATTTTGTCTTCTCCATCATTAATCCACATCCGCGACACCTGACCTGCCTGCAGTAAACACCGGCTTTCTGTCAGGAACATCTGCTCCGGGCGCGAAGCGAACAGCCGCAGGCTACTGTCTGCAAGCAGTTGATTATCAAACGAGGGGAGCATTTTAACTAGTTGTACGCCAAAACAGGGTGTTTTGCCCGCCTGTGACGCCATTTTTTCCAAAGGGATCGCCTGCGCCTGTATCCACCAGAACAGGCTTTTTGCCATTATTCAGCACGCAGGCCGATCGAGGGTTCCGCCTGCGGTGTCATGGCCTCCTTTGCCCTTGCCTCACGCAACTATCGGTTTGACAATAAGTGATGCTCCAGGTAAGGCCTTAATTTTTTTATAAAACGAGTATCAGACTGAGGAGAGGTCAGCTCTTCCCGGCTATCTGTAGAAAGGATAAAAAGCTGTGAGAGAATGCTGATGATTTTATTTGTACTCACGGGCGACCTGTACCCATCTACGTTGAATATTCCTGATTCAGTACGAATTCTGCTGATTTTAAAGGGTAAAAATGAGGTGGGCATTTCCATCAGAAACTACCCTTTAAAGGGGTAACATCGGGGGCACAATAAAATAACCTGCCTTCATTAATTTACAGACTACGTCAGTAATCCATTTCTGACACAGAGCAACCTGACCGCTACGAGCGTAGAAACGGCCATGATGCGTGCTGTTA
>NZ_DALZCD010000174.1:2793-9054 GCF_031978025.1 Erwinia sp. | reverse complement strand
TGCGCGGCCGGATCGTGTTTTAATAAATCCTGCCCCTGATAAAACAGCTGCCCTACCGTTGGCGTTTCGATCATGGTCAGCAGCCGGCCCAGCGTGGATTTGCCGCACCCCGACTCGCCTACTACCGCCAGCGTTTTACCGCGCTCCAGGTTAAAAGAGACGCCGTCCAACGCTTTTACCAGGCGCTCCTGGCCAAACAGCCCTTTCTTGACCGGATAGTGCTTTTTCAGGTCGATGGCCTGCATCAGCAGGGTGGAATCAGATGGCTTCATAAGTTGGTCTCCCGGCATCATCCAGAGGGTAATGACATTTGGACTGGCGTCCCGGAATATCACGGAGTTCAGGTTCTTCAATCCGACAACGGTCGGTGGCATACGGGCAGCGCGGGTTCAGCAGACAGCCGTTTGGCCGATCGTACTTGCCCGGCACCACGCCCGACAGCGAGGCCAGCCGCGCCTTATCGGCTGCGAATTCCGGCAGCGCGCGCAGCAGCGCCTGGGTATACGGATGGCGCGGGGCCTTAAAGATATCGACCGCTTTGCCCGTTTCCACGACCTGGCCTGCGTACATCACAATAATATGCTGTGCCGCTTCGGCTACCAGCGCCAGATCGTGAGTGATCAGGATCAGCGCCATGTTTTCCTGACGCTGAAGATCCAGCAACAGCTCAATGATCTGCGCCTGAATCGTGACGTCCAGCGCCGTGGTCGGTTCATCCGCAATCAGCAGCTTTGGCCGACAGGCGATAGCCATAGCGATCATCACGCGCTGGCTCATCCCACCGGAAAGCTGATGCGGATAGACATCAAGCCGCGAGGCCGGATCGGGAATGCCCACCTGCGTCAGCAGGTCGACAGCCCGCTGACGACGCGTGCTTTTATTACCGCCCTGATGCACCTTAATCGCTTCCATTATCTGGTAGCCCACGGTGTAGCAGGGATTCAGGCTGGTCATCGGATCCTGGAAAATCATCGCCACTTCCGAGCCGACCAGCTGACGGCGCTCTTTCTCAGAAATGCGCTTCAGATCGCGCTGGTTAAAAATCAGGTTATCGGCCATGACTTTGCCGGGAAAATCAATCAGCCCCATAATGGCCAGCGAACTCACCGATTTACCGGAGCCGGATTCGCCGACGATCCCCACCACCTGGCCCTGCTCAACCTGATAGCTGATGCGGTCTACCGCACGGAACGGCGTCTTTTCGTCGCCAAAATGCACCGACAGTTTGTCTACAGTTAATAATGCCATCGCTGCCTCTTACTGCTTGAGTTTCGGATCGAGGGCATCGCGTAAGCCATCGCCCATCAGGTTAAACGCCAGCACGGTCAGCAGGATCGCCAACCCCGGGAAGGTCACGACCCACCAGGCGCTTTGCGCATACTGCAGAACGTCGGAGAGCATGGTGCCCCACTCCGGCGTTGGCGGTTGCGCCCCCATTCCCAGAAAACCCAGCGCGGCCATATCAAGGATGGCGTTAGAGAAACCTAACGATGCCTGCACGATCAGCGGGGCCAGGCAGTTAGGCAGAATATTGACGAACATCTGCCGGATGGCGCCCGCGCCCGCCACGTTGGAAGCGGTCACGTAGTCGCGGCTCACCTCAACCAGCACCGCCGCTCGCGTCAGGCGAATATAGTGCGGCAGCGCCACGAAAGTCAGCGCGATAGAAGCGTTAACGATTGAAGGCCCGAAAATCGCCACCAGTACCAGCGCCAGCAGCAGGCTTGGCAGCGCCAGCATAATATCGACCAGCCGCATGATGATGGCATCGGTCGTGCCGCCGACATAACCGGCGAGCAGCCCGAAAATCACGCCCAGGATCAACGACAGCACCACCACCAGGCAGCCAACCAGCAGCGACAGGCGCGCACCGTACATCAGTCGCGACAGCACGTCGCGGCCGACATCATCGGTACCCAGGATATAGTGCCAGCTGCCGCCTTCCTGCCAGACTGGCGGATGCAGGAGCGCATCGCGGAACTGTTCGGCTGGCGCATGGGGCGCAATAAAGTTGGCGAAAATAGCGATAAAAAACACGATGACCACATAAGCCAGGCCGAGAACGGCACCTTTGTTGCGCTTAAAGTAGTGCCAAAACTCCTGCAAAGGGGTCATCGGCTTGGGTGCGGCGGGCACGCTGCCCGGATCGACTAAAGACATACGAAGCCCCCTATTTCTTGTGGCGAATGCGCGGGTTAACCACGCCGTAAAGCACGTCAACCAGCAGGTTGACCAGAATGATCATGATGGCCACCATCAGCACGCCGCCCTGCACTACCGGGTAGTCGCGACGCTGGAGCGCATCGATCAGCCAACGGCCCAGACCAGGCCAGGAAAAAATCGTTTCGGTCAGGATGGCGCCCGCCAGCATGGTGCCGACCTGGAGTCCGATAACCGTCACCACAGGCAGCATCGCATTACGCAGCGCATGCACCACGATCACGCGCATCCGCGTCAACCCTTTGGCGCGGGCGGTACGGATATAGTCCTCGCCCAGCACTTCCAGCATCGCCGAGCGCGTCATGCGCACAATCACCGCCAGCGGAATGGTGCCGAGCACGATTGCGGGCAGGATCATATGCATCACGGCATCTTTAAAGTCGCCGGGCTCGCCCCAGAACAGGGTGTCGATTAGCATAAATCCGGTGAGCGGCTGGCTGTCGTCCAGAAACACCGTATCCCCGATGCGTCCGGCAACGGGCGTCAGGTTAAGCTGAACGGAAACCAGCATAATCAGCATCATGCCCCACCAGAAAATCGGCATGGAATAGCCGGTCAGCGAGATGCCGACGCCAGTGTGATCGAAAATGGAGCCGCGTTTTACCGCCGCCAGCACGCCGACCGGGATACCGACCGCGACCGCGAAGATCATGGCGCAGGTGCCCAATTCCAGCGTCGCCTTAAAGCGCGGGACGAATTCCTGCCAGACAGGGATACGGCTTTTCAGGGAGATGCCCAAATCGCCGTGAAGTACGCCCCAGACGTAGGAGGCATACTGTTGCCACAGCGGCTTATCCAACCCCATTTGTGCCAACAGCTGGGCGTGGCGTTCGGCGGACATGCCGCGCTCGCCCGCCATAATCAGTACCGGATCGCCTGGGATCATATGGACAAAAGCAAAGGTTAACAGGGTGATACCAATAAACGTCGGGATAACAAGTCCCAGACGTCGGAGTATGAACTGCAGCATAATCCGGATTCTCTCTAAGTTCCCGCAGACCGTAGCCTGGGGGATTATAATTGCTCACATCTTACGGTCGGGCAGCCCGTCCGCGACGCCGTTGCCGGCGCCTTGACCAGATTGACTTAAGCCTTGCGACGGGCCGTCGAACACGGCCCACAGGGATGGGTAAAGCAGCCGGCGAACCGGCCGCTCTCTTTACTCCTGAATATCGACGTTCTCGAAGTGATGCTTGCCTAAAGGATCGACCACGTAGCCAGAGACTTTTTTGCTCACTGGCTCATACACAGTCGAGTGCGCGATGATCAGTGCAGGTGCCTGGTCATGCATGATGACCTGAGCCTGTTTGTAGTACTCAATACGCTTGTTGTGATCGGCTTCGGCGCGCGCAGGCTGGATCAGCTCCTCGAAAGGCTTATAGCACCAGCGAGAGTAGTTAGAGCCATCCTTCGCAGCGGTGCAGCTGAACAGCGTGGCGAAGAAGTTATCCGGATCGCCATTGTCGCCCGTCCAGCCCATCATCACGGTCTGATGCTCACCCGCTTTCGCGCGTTTGAGGTATTCACCCCACTCGTAGGTAACGATTTTGGCTTTCACACCGATTTTTGCCCAGTCGGCCTGAATCATCTCCGCCATGCGGCGGGCGTTCGGGTTATACGGACGCTGCACCGGCATCGCCCACAGGTCGATCGAGAAGCCATCCGCCATGCCCGCTTCTTTCAGCAGCGCTTTGGCTTTGGCTGGATCGTAGGCGTCATCCTGCACCGCGTCGTTGTAGCCCCACATGGTCGGTGGGATCAGGTTTTTCGCCGCCTGACCCGCGCCCTGATAGACCGCGTCGATAATCGCTTTCTTGTTCACCGCCATCGTCAGCGCCTGACGCACCTTGACGTTATCCAGCGGTTTTTTCTCGGTGTTGTAGGACAGGTAACCGACGTTCAGGCCAGGCATCTGCATCAGGTTGATATTTTTATCTTCCTTCATGCGTGCAATGTCGGCCGGATTTGGGTAAGGCATTACCTGACACTCGCCCTTCTGCAGCTTGGCATAGCGCACCGAGGCGTCCGGCGTAATAGAAAACACCAGGCGATCGATTTTCGGTTTGGTGCCCCAGTACTGGTCAAAGGCTTTATAAAGGATGCGGGAGTCTTTCTGGTACTGCAGCAGCTGGAACGGACCGGTACCGACCGGGTTCAGATCGACTTTTTCTGGCGTGCCGGCTTTCAGCATGTTGTCGGCATATTCCGCCGAGAGGACAGAGGCAAAATCCATGCCCAGATCGGCCAGGAACGGCGCTTCCGCCCGGGTCAGTACAAAGCGTATCGTCTGGTCGTCCACTTTCTCGACTTTAGCAATCAGCTTCGGCATGTCCATGCCTTCGAAGTACTCGTAGCTGCCGCCGGAGACGCCATGGTACTTGTTATTTTTATCCAGCTGGCGTTCAAAGGAGAACACCACGTCGTCGGCATTAAAGTCACGCGTGGGTTTAAAATCTTTAGTGGTCTGCCACTTTACGCCTTTGCGCAGGTGGAAAGTGTAGGTTTTGCCGTCCTCGCTGACGTCCCATTTTTCCGCCAGACCAGGCTGAAGCTCGGTGGTGCCAACCTTGAACTCGACCAGACGGTTATAGATCGGCACGGAGCTGGCATCATAAGTGGTGCCAGAAGTGAAAAGCTGTGGGTTAAAACCTTCAGGCGATCCTTCGGAACAATAAACGAGGGTCTTGGCCTGGACGCCAGCGGCCACGGTCAGGGCGGCCAGGCTCAGACCAACCTTCAGCATCCTGTTTTTAGCCAGGGAGTTACGCATGCTTCTGCTCCAGTTGTGATGGTGTGTTAGGCAGTTCGTCAGGCCTGTATTTTTTTAGGGTGGCCCGTACGCGTCAGAAGGTTTGGGTAGAAGAAGCGGCGAGGCTGAAGCCATCAGACAAATCCTTATCCTTTCTCTTCTGAGCGATCAATTTGTCAACAGTTGCATAAAACGTCAATACAGCCGTTGGCTATTTACACAGAGGATGAGAGGCGACAGGCAAATATAAAAAATAACCAAAACCAGGCTTTTCCAGCGCATATAATGCGCCATTAACTTTTTATGCCGCTTAAAATAGCGCCGGAAAATCATCAGCCAGTGGAACGCGTTGCAAAAAAACCGCTGAAAATAGTCGCCTGAATCCCATTTTTTTAACGATACGCTTTGCTTATATCTGCCATTACAGACAAAAATTCTGCAACGGCAGGATAAAAAATGGCCGATTTAGCCTCTTTTGCATCAGCCGCAGCGCGGCGCGAATTAACGCAACGGCAATGGGCGGAAGCCGCTTTTTAGCGACAGAAACGGGGAAAAGCGCGACGGGGATTACTGGCCTCACAGTACAATCTGCTGCCGGTATCGGCGCTACTCAGCGCCGATACCGGCCAGCCATCAGTGTGAAACGGCGCGAGACAGCGTATTGATAATAATGACCCCGACGATAATAAAGGCCATGCCGATTAACGCGGGCAAATCCAGACGCTGGCCGTGCCACAGCCAGGCAACCAGCGAAATCAGGACAATACCGACGCCGGACCAGATGGCATAGGCGATGCCGGTAGGCAAATGCTGTAGCGTCAGGGAAAGACAGTAAAAAGCGATGCCGTAGCACAGCACGGTGCCCAGGCCTGGCCAAAGCCGTGTGAAATTTTCCGAAGTTTTCAGCAAGGTTGTGCCAATCACTTCCGCCACGATGGCAATAAACAGCGTAAGGTACATCATGATGACCGTTCTCCTGGGTTACCTGTCCGGTTAGAAATCGACGCGCTACGCGCATCTGCGGCCTATCTTGCAAAGATTTGCGTTGGGCTTTTTGATCGCGCGCATGACTTTTTTCACCAACCTTAATAAGGCCTGAACGACTGGCAACAGACACATCTGGCCGGCTTGATTGATTTCGTCCCCCCGTCACGCGCGGTACTGCCCACATCAAACAGAAACACAAACTCAGAAACTCAGAAACTCAGAAACTCAGAAACTCAGAAACTCAGAAGCACAGAAGCACAGAAGCACAGAAGCACAGAAGCACAGAAGCACAGAAGCACAGAAGC
>NZ_DALZCD010000174.1:0-2693 GCF_031978025.1 Erwinia sp. | reverse complement strand
AAAGAAGCAAAGAAGAGGCTTTCTGAAATTTACTTAGGGCTGAGTAGTTATATCTTACCTCCCATTTTACTAAAGAGCCGGGTTTGCCCCATCCTGCCGTTCATTTTCTGATGCATCCTCTTTCAAAACCTGGCAGGACTGATACTGGCTAAAAAGATCCGCTGAGCCTTCAGGCTCCTTTACATCGCCGCCGCTACTTTGGCTGCGGTCAGGTTTCACGCATAAAAAAACCCCCGGCCGGTAAGGCGCGGGGGTTGGTGGTCCGGCACGGCAATCAGATTTTGCTGCCAGAATCCTTACGCTTTGCTGGATCCGCGCACCAGTCGTTTGCTTCTTTAATGCCGCCATTTGGCGACTTGTAGCCCAGGCAGCCCAGTACGGAGTCGAACAGCTCGACGTGACGATGCGTCGCGCCTACGCGCTGCTGCGCCTGTAAGCGTTCAAAGCGGCTCTGGTTGGCCGGGTCCGCCAGATATTTATCGGATGCCCAAACCATCATCGGCACGCGGAACTGCTCTGGCGGTGCCATATGACGTGGCGTGCCGTGCAGATGCATATTATCGCTGATCGATTCGCCGTGGTCGGCCGCATAGAAGACAATCGCTTTCTTGTCGCGCAGCTGATCGAACACACTTTCCAGCACCGTATCCGTATAAAGCACCGAGTTATCAAAGGCATTGATCAGCATCGCTTTACTGCATTTATCATCCACGCCCATACATTCCGGCTGATAATGCGCAAAGTCGCGCGGATAACGCTGTGAGTACAGGTAATGCGAGCCCTTGGTATGCAGCACCACCAGATGCTTGCCTTGCGGATGGCGATCGAGCGACTTCTTCAGCTCCGGTACCAGCAGCATATCGTCCACCGACTTGCCCTGGTTCTGCTTTTCCGAGCCGATTTGCTCGCGGAACGCAAAGTTATCCGCATCGGTGTTGTTATAGAACCAGACCTCGCTTTGCATGGCAAAAAGCTCGGAGCTAAAGCCCAGCGATTTCAGTACCGCAAATACGTTCTGCTCTTTCAGCGTGCGGCCAGGCCCTTCATCAGTACCGCCTTCACGCACAAACATACAGCGCAGCGAAAGCTTGGTAGCGGTGTCGCAGGATTCGCCACGGAACGCCACCAGGTTTTTCTCGTGGGAAAGCTTTGGCGTGGTATCACGGTTGTAGCCCAGCAGGCCCATATGATCCCAGCGGGTGGTTTCGCCAATCACAAATACCACATAGGTATCGTCCAGCCCGGCCGGCGCGTTATAGGTAAAATGCTTTGCCGGGTCGAACATATCTTTGCTGTCCATCGTCTCGTCATAGCTGGTATAGGCAAACAGCCCCAGCGCCGACAGCCAGTTAGAAGGCAGATAAGAGTGTGCCACCACGCCGCCGTAGCTGGGCAGGTCGACGTTGGTCAGCTTCTCATTGATGTTTTGCTGACGGTCAAAATAGCGGATAGGTAGCCAGACCAGCGCCACGGCCAGCAGCAGCACACCCAGCGGCTTCAGGCGCTGTCCCGGCGTTTTCAGCTGCTCAAGCAGCGTCAGGCGCAGCGAATTACGCCAGATCAGCAGCAGCGGCAGCGCGCTGACCAGCACCATCCACAGCAGAAAATGGTAGCCAATTACCTCTTTCGACAAATCGGTGTCTGTGGTCATGACCGAGGCGACAATGCCGTAGCCGATCACGACGTTAAAGAAGCTCATATAGTAGCTGGCAGCTACGGAAATCAGCACCAGCGCGGTCGCGGTCACGCGCCAGAAAATTTTGCCGCCCAGCGACAGCAGGCGCATCAGGAAAAAGGTCAGCAGCACAATAGCGACCACTTCCGCCACGGCGGAAAGCCATTCAGTTACGCTAAAATGAGAGAGAAAAGGATCGAAACGGCGGTAAAAAACGGGGATATTCAGAAAGATACCGATGTAAAACGCCAGCAAAAACGAGAGCTTTTGCTGCGTCAGTGTTTTAATGTAATTCATGCAACCTTTATCCCGGCGTAGCTTAAGAGTAAACGCTAATCAGACCATGCCGTTTCGCCAGAGTTCGGTTAAGTGGTCGATTATCACCCGGGGAAACTTTTCCCGGAAGATTCTGAAGGAAAATCTCTGCCTCCACGCGCAAGCGGCGTAGTTAACCACATTATCGAAGATTTATCAGTTCAATCGCAGGAATAAGCAGGGAAACGCAGCGAGCCGGAGGATGCAGACAGCCGGAGCCATGTAGCGGCTCCGGCCAGCGCCTTTATCAGTTAATGATATTCAGCGTTACGTCGATATTGTCGCGGGTCGCGTTGGAGTAAGGGCAGACGATATGCGCCGCATCCACCAGTTTTTTCGCTTCCGCCGCGTCCATTCCTTCCAGATGGATATTCAGTGTAGCTTCAATACCAAAGCCGGTCGGCAGCGGGCCAATACCCACTTCGCCTTCGATGAAAGCGTCTTTTGGCAGGGCGATCTTGTCGCGGTTAGCCACGAACTTCATCGCACCCAGGAAACAGGCCGAGTAGCCAGCAGCAAACAGCTGTTCAGGGTTGGTGGCTTCGCCGCCCGCGCCGCCCATTTCTTTCGGTACGCCCAGTTTAACGTCCAGCACACCGTCTGAAGAGGTAGCACGGCCGTCACGACCCCCGGTGGCTTTTGCTTTGGCACGATAAACGACTTTTTCTAAAGACATCAGGCAACTCCTTTGGTTGGGTTTTAT
>NZ_DALZCD010000173.1:0-9174 GCF_031978025.1 Erwinia sp. | reverse complement strand
CAATGATTTTCAGGTAAAAATTCACGGTTTGCGTATTGAGCTGGGCGAAATCGAGCAGCAACTGGGCCACTGTGCTGGCGTGGAAGGGGCGCTGGTGCAAGCCTGCGATGACGAGCAAGGCGATAAACGGCTGGTCGCCTGGGTAGTGGCAAAACCGGAAGCCCGTCTTGAGCAGCGGCTTCGCGAACAGCTGAAGGAAACCCTGCCCGATTATATGATCCCGTTCGCTATTGTACGGCTGGATGCCTTCCCGCTATCGCCCAACGGCAAACTGGACCGTAAAACGCTGCCGCAGCCCGTTTTACAGGCACGGAAGAGAAAACTTTTCTGCCGCCGAACGATGATGAAGAGCGGCTGCTGGCCGCGTGCTGGAGCGATCTATTGGGCGTTTCCCGGATTGGCCGCGACGATGACTTTTTCGAGCTTGGCGGTCATTCAATTCATGCGATCCAGTTGATGATGAGGTTGAAAAACCAGGGGATCGCAATAGAAATGAAAACGCTGCTCTCGCACGCTACGCTACGCCAACAGGCCAACGCTATTCGCACCGGTTATCAGGCTGAAAACCTGACCGCCTCGCCGCCGCCGCTGCAAAAGCTGCTTCAACACATGAACAGGTCGCAGACAGGGTTTCGTCTGCTTCAGCCACTGAATGTTCATACGGCCAGCCGTGACATGTGGATGGTGCATCCCGCCATTGTCGGCTGCGAGATCTATCAGGATCTGGCGCTAAGCCTTGAAGGCAACATGAACGTCATCGGGATTAATAACTACAACCTTTTTAACCAGCCTGTCGTGTCTGCCCTGCCCGCGCTGGCTGATTACTATTTGCAGCATATGTTGCAGCACGGCCTGCCGCAGGATCGGCCTGTTTATCTGCTCGGCTGGTCATTGGGCGGCATTATTGCGCTGGAAATCGCCGCGCAGCTGGAACGCGCCGGTTATCGGCATATCCACGTTTTTGTGTTGGACAGCCTTTACCAGACGGCTGTTCAGCAGCGCGTTACGCCAGGCATGCTGGGATCGCTGCTGGCGGCTATAGGCCTGCAAGGCGAAGCGGCCGAGCGTGTTATTCGCATTGAAGACACAGAGTTAAAGCTAAACGATCAACCGCTGAGTTCAGCGCTTCGTCATACCCGGGTAACGCTGTTCAAGGCCACAAAATTTGTAAGCTTAATTAATATCGATCGAAACGACGGGCATGAAATACTGGCGATGGCTGATAATGGATTAGGTCAAATTTGTCAGCACCTTAAAATTGTGCCGCTGGCAGCGGATCATCACTCTATTATCTCCTGCCATCAGGACATCATCGCCGCGCTAACCGACAACCGCGCGACAAAAAGCTCTACCGTATAATCGCTGCCTTGAGGGCCGCAAACACGGGCGTTTGCGGCGCTTTGCCGATGCGGGTAAGATAATCCCTCTGCCTGCATCTTTCCCTGCAACTTATTAAAATCAGAGTGATTTATACGGAAATGCAGCGCCCCTTCCCGTTCAGGAACAAGCATTTATGGAAAGCCGTAGCAGCGAGCGAGTAAAAAAACTGGCCCATGCGCTGAAGCGTACCGACAAGATCCATCTGAAAGAAGCGGCGGCGCTGCTGGGCGTTTCCGAAATGACGATTCGACGCGATCTTGGCGAACAGCCTTCTGCCGTAGTGCTGCTGGGCGGCTATATCGTCAGCGATCCTAAAGCGACCCAGCGCCACTACTTCGTTTCCGATCAGCAGGCACACAACGTAGAAAAGAAGCGGCGGCTGGGCCAGCTGGCGGCCACGCTTATCCAGCCCGGGGAAACGGTATTTTTTGACTGCGGCACCACCATGCCGTGGATTATCGATGCGATTGATAATGATCTGGAATTTATCGCTATCTGCTGCGCGGTCAACACTTTCCTGGCCCTGAAGGAAAAGCCCCGCTGTAAAGTCATCCTTAACGGTGGCGAGTTTCACGCCGATAACGCCATTTTTACCCCGCTGGGCCAGGGATCGGTTATCGATAATCTTTGCCCCGCCAAAGCCTTTATCTCTGCGGCAGGCATTGACGCGCATCAGGGCGTGACCTGTTTTAACCTCAACGAACTGCCGATGAAACATCAGGCTTTACAGCGTGCCAGCCAGCGTATTCTGGTGGCCGACAGCAGCAAATTTGGCAAGGTGCTGCCCGCCCGCATCGGCGATCTCTCGCTGTTCGATACCTTAGTCAGCGACAAAGCGGCACCGGAAGCCCTCGCCCGGCAGCTGGAACAGGCAGGCGTCGCGCAGTACCCTGGATAATCTGCCGCCTGCGTCTGTGATTGCCGGGTGAAACCAGCTAAACTTCGCTATCTGAGTGGGCAGCGACTGCCCCGGTTATTACACAGACACCAAGAGGCTCATCCTACGTGGCTCAATTCGTCTATAGCATGCATCGCGTCGGCAAAGTGGTTCCGCCGAAGCGTCATATTTTGAAAAACATCTCCCTGAGCTTTTTCCCTGGCGCAAAAATCGGCGTCCTGGGCTTAAACGGCGCGGGTAAATCTACGCTGCTGCGCATCATGGCCGGCATCGATAAAGATATCGAAGGGGAAGCCCGTCCGCAGCCCGGCATCAAGATCGGCTACCTGCCGCAGGAGCCGCAGCTCAACCTGGAGCATACCGTTCGTGAATCGGTTGAAGAAGCGCTGGCCGACGTCGTAGGCGCGCTGAAGCGTCTGGACGAAGTGTACGCGCTGTACGCGGAAGAAGACGCTGACTTCGATAAGCTGGCGGCCGAGCAGGGCCGTCTGGAAGAGATTATCCAGGCGCACGACGGCCATAACCTGAACACCCAGCTGGAACGCGCCGCGGATGCGCTGCGTCTGCCGGAGTGGGACGCGAAAATTGCTACCCTTTCCGGTGGTGAGCGTCGCCGCGTGGCGCTATGCCGTCTGCTGCTGGAAAAGCCGGACATGCTGCTGCTGGACGAACCCACCAACCACCTGGATGCCGAATCCGTGGCCTGGCTGGAGCGTTTCCTGCACGACTTCGAAGGCACCGTGGTCGCGATTACCCACGACCGTTACTTCCTGGATAACGTAGCAGGTTGGATCCTGGAGCTGGACCGCGGTGAAGGTATTCCGTGGGAAGGCAACTACTCCTCCTGGCTGGAGCAGAAAGATGCCCGCCTGGCGCAGGAAGCCTCAAGCGAAGCGGCTCGCCGTAAATCGATTGAGAAAGAGCTGGAGTGGGTGCGTGCCGGTACTAAAGGCCGTCAGTCTAAAGGCAAGGCGCGTTTGGCCCGCTTTGAAGAGCTGAACAGCACCGACTACCAGAAGCGTAACGAGACCAACGAACTCTTTATTCCACCAGGCGCACGTCTGGGCGATAAAGTGTTGGAAGTCAGCAACCTGCACAAATCCTATGGCGACCGCGTGCTGATTGACGATCTATCGTTCTCCGTGCCGAAAGGTGCGATTGTCGGCATTATCGGGCCGAACGGCGCGGGTAAATCAACGCTGTTCCGCATGATGTCCGGTCAGGAGCAGCCCGATTCCGGCAGCATCGTGCTGGGCGATACCGTGAAGCTGGCCTCGGTCGATCAGTTCCGTGACAGCATGGATAACTCAAAAACCGTTTGGGAAGAAGTGTCTGGCGGTCAGGACATCATGCGCATCGGCAATACCGAAATGCCAAGCCGTGCCTACGTTGGTCGCTTTAACTTTAAAGGCGTCGATCAGGGCAAACGCGTAGGCGAACTGTCCGGTGGTGAGCGCGGCCGTCTGCATCTGGCCAAGCTGCTGCAGGTCGGCGGCAACATGCTGCTGCTTGATGAGCCAACCAACGACCTGGACATCGAAACCCTGCGCGCGCTGGAAAACGCCCTGCTGGAGTTCCCTGGCTGTGCGATGGTTATCTCGCATGACCGCTGGTTCCTGGACCGTATTGCCACTCACATTCTGGATTATCAGGATGAAGGCAAGATTGAGTTCTTTGAAGGTAACTTTACCGAATACGAAGAATACAAGAAGCGTACGCTGGGTGCAGAAGCACTGGAGCCGAAACGCATCAAGTATAAGCGTATGGCGAAGTAACCTCACTGTGCCGTGCCGGGCTGTTTGCCGGCACGGCAAGTCACTTTTCCCTGTCTTTACCTTCCTCTAAACGGGCTTTCAGTCCGCCGTGCGTTCTAGCGATAAAATTCCCGAAAGATATCTGATTCCAGCGCAAAATCGACGAAGCGCACCAGCGCAGGCGTATTCAGCTTACGGCCCGGATAGACCAGCCACAATTCATTGCCTGCCGTTTTCCATGCTGGCAGCACCCTGACCAGCGAGCCTTCCGCCAGCGGTTTCTCCGCCAGAAATCTCGGCAGTAGCGTAATGCCCGCATCTTCCAGCGCACATTCTCTCGCGTACACCAGATTATCGGTGGTATGTACCGGCGGCAGCAGCCAGCGGTAAAACTCCTCATCTTTTTTCAGTAGCCACTCGTTCCATGCGCGATGCGCAATGCAGCGATGCTCCGCCAGCTGCTGCGGATGAGTAATTTCCTCATAGCGCGCCAGATAGCCAGGCGAGGCCACCAGCATGCGATCGCAGTAACCGATGCGCCTGCCAATAAGCGAAGAGTCCTGCGGCTGGCCGGTACGCAGCGCGATATCATAGCCTTCCTGCACAATATCCCGCACTTCATCCGACACGGAAACCTCCAGCGTCACCTCCGGATAAGCCTGCTGAAAAGCAGCATTAAACTGCGCCAGCAGCGTGGCGCCGATACCGGCTGGCGAGGTGATACGCAAGCGCCCGCTGGGATTGTCCCGCAGCCGGTCAATGGTCATGGTGGCTCTTTCGCTGGCCTGCAACATTTCCCGGCAATGGACCAGATAACGCTCCCCCGCATAGGTCAGATTTAACTGTCGGGTCGTGCGGTTAATCAGGCGCAATCCCAGCGCCTGTTCAAGGTGACTGATACGTTGGCTGACGCTTGATTTTGGCAGGCCTGCGCGCCTGGCTGCCCCGGTAAAACTGCCGCACTCGGCTACCATTGCAAAGAGAGCCATATCCTGCAGCTGTTTAAACATTATTGTTCACCTGAAACGAACACTGAGTTAGTAATTGTACGACTTATCATCGGTCTGTTGAGCATCTACACTCAATAACATAAATCCAGAAGGAGGTGTTATGACAATCCGAGCTATTGCTATTAATCCAGAAAAACCGGATCAATTTATTGAAATACAAACAGATAAGCGTGGCCCTGAAGGATACGATCTGCTGGTCGGGGTGAAAGCGGCCTCGGTGAATCCGGTAGATACCAAAGTCCATAAAGGCGCACAGAAAAATGGCCTTACCGAGCCGCGTATCCTGGGTTGGGACGCCAGCGGCGTGGTGCTGGAAGTGGGCAACAAGGCCAGTAATTTTAAAGTCGGCGACGAAGTTTACTACGCAGGCGATCTTACCCGTCCCGGCAGCAATGCCACGCATCAACTGATCGATTCCCGCATCGTCGGCCACAAGCCGACTTCGCTGGACTGGGCCGAATCTGCCGCTATTCCGCTGACTGCCCTGACGGCCTGGGAAGGCCTGTTTGACCGCCTGATGATTGATAAAGCAGAAGAAGGCAAAACGCTGCTGATCGTGGGCGGCGCGGGCGGCGTGGGTTCGCTGGCGATCCCTTTCGCTAAGCTACACAGCAAGGTCACCGTTATCGCCACGGCTTCCCGTCCCGACTCTGCACAATGGTGTAAAGATCGCGGCGCGGATCTCGTTATCGATTACAAAGATATGCCTGCAGAACTGGAAAAACAGGGGCTGAAGCAGGTTGATTACATTTTCTGCCTGAACGATACCGACGGTCACTGGGACACGCTGGCGCAGCTGATTGCCCCACAGGGACAAATCTGCACCATTGTGGAAAACGCAAAGCCGCTCAATATGGACCAGCTGAAGCTGAAAAGTGCCGCGCTGCACTGGGAGCTTATGTATACCCGCAGCATGTATAACACGCCGGATATCGCTCGCCAGGGTGAAATTCTGGACGCTACCGCGAAGCTGCTGGACGAAGGTAAAGTCACTACATCACTGAGCAAGACGCTGCATGGGTTGAGCGTGGAAACGCTAACCGAAGCACACAATCTGGTGCTGGAAGGCCATATGCGCGGTAAAGTGGTGATGGTTTACTGAGCGGATTGCCTGCCCACCCCGGACGCAAAAAAACGTGCCGTTGACAGTGACGGCCGGTGAAAGCAAAAAGAAGCCCAGGGCGTGCTGCTCAGGTTAGCGTTTTGACCACCGCAACGTGCGGGCCGTCAGCAGAACGTCCTGCTCCTAAAGAATCGTGATGCGTCAGAGATCCGGCATCGCTCTGTGGCGTCTGTGATACGGGCAGCGCACAGGGTTTACCCATGCGTCTGACCGGCTACATCTGTCCGTCACGCCAGACGAGATGACGTACAAAGGCTTTTTACAGAGCCGTCAGGTAATGCTGACGGCTCTTTTTTTGCCTGCGCGATCTGCCGCTTCTGTGAGCTGTCCCGCAGCCGCTTAGCCAGATGCCAAAATTTCCTCCCCCATCCCCCGCTATCCCTGGGCGACTGTACGATGCTCCCGCCTGGCCGCTTTTTTATACTGAAACGGCAACAGTCAGCTGGCGCCCATAACTCCGATTACAAGCCGCTGTCTCTCCTCCCCTACCTGATGAGGTTTATGGCATGAAAATCAGTCACATTGAAGTGATCCGCCTTGCTATTCCTTTTGAAAGCGATCGTAGCGCGCCAGAGCAGCAGGAAACGGCCTGGAACGCCGCGTCGTCTGCGTTAAAGAAAATGGAAACACTGCTGGTGCGCATCACTACGGATGATGGCCGCCAGGGCTGGGGCGAAGGCTTTGGCCATTTATGCAACCCGGTAACGGCCCAGGCACTGGAATCGCTGGCTATCCCGCTTTTTCTTGGTAAACAGATGCCGGAAAGCCGCGAGGCGCTGACGGCGCTGGTCAGCGAGGCGGAGCAGGCGCTACACGCTTTTGGCCGCAGCGGGCCGGTACGCTATGCCCTGTCGGCGATAGATATTGCGCTGTGGGATTTACTGGGTCAGCATCTTGGCCAACCTTTGTGGCAGTTACTGGGCGCCACGCGCAAGGAAATTGGTCTGTATGCCAGCCTGGTCAGCTATAACAACCAGCCTGACGAAGTGGCTCATCAGGTCCGGCGGGCGTGGCAGGCAGGTTTTCACACGTTGAAGCTGCATGAGACTGATTACGCTGCCATCGCCGCCGCCAGGAACGCCTTGCCGCAGGAAGCCACCCTGATGGTCGACGTAAATTGCCCGTGGACGGTAGCGGAAGCCAGCGCCCGCGCTCGCCAGCTGGCGGAATTAAAGCTGGGCTGGCTGGAAGAACCGATCTGGCCACCGGATGACATCGCAGGCCTGGCGGCAGTCCGCCGCGCGGGCACGCCGATAGCCGCAGGGGAAAATGTCTGCGGCGACTGGGGGTTCGAACCGTTTTACCCTGCGGCGGCAGTCGACGTGTTGCAACCCAGCGTAGCGAAAGTAGGCGGTATCACCGCTATGCTGCGCGTGATGAAACAGGCTGCCGGGCACGGCATCAAGGTGGTGCCGCATTGTTTCTACTACGGCGCAGGCTTACTGGCGACGGCGCATCTGGTGGCCACCTTGCCACAGGATATTCTGCTGGAAGTGCCCTGGATCCGCTTTACGCCGCGGCTCTATCCGCAGCTGGATTTTACCCCCACGCTCACCCTTCCCACCACGCCAGGCCTGGGCTTTGTTCCCGACCCGACCGTGTTGAAAGATCATACCGTCAGTCATCTCACGTTAAGCGCGGAGGCCAGCCATGTTTAAAAATTATCGCAGCGTCGTGGCGCTGCTGCTGTTTTTCGCAGGCGTGCTGAACTATCTCGATCGCGCTGCCCTGTCAGTAATGGCGCCGTTGGTGAAAAAGGATTTACAGATTGATGATGCGCAGATGGGCATTCTGTTCAGCTGCTTTTTTATCGGCTATTGCCTGTTCTGCTTTCTGGGCGGCTGGGGCGCAGACCGCTACGGCCCGCGTAAGGTGTTTGGCTGGGCGGCGGCGATCTGGTCGCTGTTTTGCGGTGCAACGGCGCTGGCGGGCAGCTTTACGCACCTGCTGATCGTGCGCGTGCTATTTGGTATCGGCGAAGGGCCGATGGGCACCACCACCAATAAATCGATTTCTAACTGGTTCCCGCGTAAGGAAGTTGGCCGCGCCGTCGGCTTCACGAATGCCGGGCAGCCGCTGGGTGCTGCTATTGCCGCCCCCGTGGTGGGGCTGGTTGGGCTGCACTTTGGCTGGCGCGTCTCTTTTATCGTCATTGCCGCGCTGGGTTTTGTCTGGCTGGCTTTCTGGCTGTGGCTGTTCCGCGACAGGCCAGAACACCATCCGCGCGTTGGCGAGCCGGAGCGACAGATGATCGCTGCTCAGCGCCCTGCCACGCGCGTAGCGCCGGTCGGTAAGGCAAAAACGCCGCTCTGGCACTACGTGCTGTCGCTGCCGGTGTTGGGCGTTGCGGCGGCTTTTTTCTGCTTTAACTATATCCAGTTTTTCTTTCTGTCGTGGCTGCCCAGCTACCTGACCGATTTTCAGCATCTGGATATCAAAAGCATGAGTCTGATTGGCATTCTGCCGTGGCTGGGCGCGACCGTCGGCTTTATCGGCGGCGGCATGATTTCCGATGCGCTGTTTCGCCGCACCGGTAACTTTCTGCTGTCGCGCAAGCTGGTAATCTTTTGCGGGCTGGCGGTGGCCGCCGTCTGCGTGATGCTTACGGCCTGGGCCAGCAGCGTGACTCTGGCGGTCTCGCTGATTACGCTGGCCAGCGTGTTCGCCTATATGACGCCGCAAGCGTGCTGGTCACTGTTGCAGGATATTGTGCCCGCCGAGCGCATCGGCACCGCAGGCGGTTTTGTGCATCTGCTGGCGAACCTGGCGGGTATCCTGTCACCGGGCATCACCGGTTTTCTGATCCAGTATGGCGGCGGCTACTCGTCGGCCTTTTTACTGGCCAGCGTGCTGGCCCTGACCGGCATGGCGCTGCTGGGGCTGTTTGTGCGTGAGCGCAGCGTTAATGCATTGCGGGCGCTGGCTTAGTCCTTAGCAAGGGAGCGTCATCCGCTCCCTTCTTCGGTTTAGTCGCCGGTTGAACGCGCACCCAGCATTTCCTGCACCAGC
>NZ_DALZCD010000172.1:0-9203 GCF_031978025.1 Erwinia sp. | reverse complement strand
TTTCATGGTGCGTCTTTGCACACTTCCTGGATGATTCTCATACTCTGATTATCAAGCCATGACAGGGCGCAGCAGACAAGGGGGTTCCAATAAATGCTGATTTATCAATGGCGCGAAAAAACGGATTTTGTTAATAGATTTGGCTTAAAGCGTATTTTGTTAACCGGATTTTGGTTAAGTACGATCAATAGATTTCATAAACTTTAATGAATACTATTTATCGTTCTGCGTAATAAAAATAGCTGGATTTCACGCCATAAAATGTTTAGGATTCTTCCTAATTTCTGATTGCTCAAAACAATCGTTTCAATGAGAGTGATTATCAAAAACTATGGCTAGCAGAATTTCTGTAGAAACCGACTTCGGTCACAAAGCTCTGAAGGTTCAGCGTAACGGCAATCTGAGACGTAAGGCCTGGTTAGCGGTATTCGCCGCATCGGCGCTGTTTTGGGGAGCTGTTGCAGTAATGATTTGGCATATATGGGGGTAACGATGTACCTGCAGTATTTGAATCAAAAACCACAGCAAGCCGTCAAGTTGAAGAAAGTGGATTGCAAAAGCAAGGCGAGAGAAAGCATCATCCCGGAAAGCTGGGGCCTGAACGAATTGCAACGTAACTTTATCGATTTAATGTCGGATAAAAGTAATAAAGCTTAAGGCTAAAACTTATATTCGTTACTTTTCTTAAACATGACAAATATAAATATTCACACTGTTTAACAGGCCAGCCATTTCTGGTCAGGGCACACTGTTAGCCCGTTAATGGGAAACTCCAATGGGAAACCATTGATAAACGGTAAAACCTGCTCGCATAGGCGTGAGGTTTCGAGGTAATACGTTTGGTCTTATAAGACCTGAGTGAGGGTGGAAATGAATTTAACGCAAATGACATGGTTTAGTGCCTGGACGTTTTCAGCCTTATTCTGGGCCAGCCTTCTCTGGCTTAGTATGGTCATGCATTAATAAAGCATACCTAAACGATTCACGACGCCTCGCTGAGCAATCAGCGGGGCGTTTTCTTTTGTGCTTCAGTGATGTTATCAAAACGTTACGCCGACTTTGTACTATCTTTAAATCAAACCCTGCATTTACTCAGGTTATGAGCAGATAAACGAAGGAGGAATCATGCCGTCTACCCTACGCGAAATAACAAAAGACGCACTGGAAGTAAAAGGTCAACGTTATCATTATTACAGCCTCGCTAAAGCCGCCGGGCAGCTTGGCGATCTTTCCCGTATGCCTAAATCCCTGAAAGTACTGCTTGAAAACCTGCTGCGCTACCAGGATGGAGACTCTGTTACCGATGAGGATATCCGCGCGCTCGCCGGCTGGCTGGCTAAGGCACACGCCGATCGTGAAATTGCCTATCGGCCTGCCCGTGTGCTGATGCAGGACTTTACCGGGGTGCCTGCGGTAGTCGATCTGGCCGCCATGCGTGAAGCGGTTAAGCGGCTCGGGGGAGACGTGGCTAAAGTTAACCCGCTTTCTCCCGTTGATTTGGTCATTGACCACTCCGTTACCGTTGACCGTTTCGGGGATGACGACGCTTTTGAAGAAAATGTGCGTTTAGAGATGGAACGCAACCACGAACGCTACGTTTTCTTGCGCTGGGGACAGAAGGCTTTTAACCGTTTTAGCGTTGTACCACCGGGAACCGGGATTTGCCATCAGGTTAACCTGGAGTACCTTGGCCAGGCGGTATGGCATGAAAATCAGGATGGCGAAGAAGTTGCCTATCCCGATACGCTGGTCGGCACGGATTCCCACACCACTATGATTAATGCGCTGGGCGTACTGGGCTGGGGCGTGGGCGGTATTGAGGCGGAAGCGGCCATGCTCGGCCAGCCGGTTTCAATGCTGATCCCTGACGTGGTCGGCTTTAAGCTGACCGGCAAACTGAATCCCGGCATTACCGCCACGGATTTAGTGCTGACCGTGACTCAGATGCTGCGTAAACACGGCGTGGTCGGAAAATTTGTCGAATTCTATGGGGATGGTCTGGACGATCTGCCGCTGGCAGACCGGGCGACTATCGCTAATATGGCGCCGGAATATGGCGCAACCTGCGGCTTTTTCCCGCTGGATGATGTCACGGTGGGCTACATGAAGCTGACCGGGCGCACCGCTGAACAGGTGGCGCTGGTGGAAGCCTATGCTAAAGCGCAGGGGTTGTGGCGTAACCCTGGAGACGAGCCGGTCTTCACCAGTTCGCTGGCGCTGGATATGGCCACGGTAGAAGCCAGCGTGGCCGGGCCTAAACGGCCGCAGGATCGCGTCTCGCTGGGCGAAGTGCCCCAGGCTTTTCAGGCCAGTAACGAGCTGGAAGTCAATCAGGCGCAGAAACAACACAAGCCGGTCAGCTATCGCGACAGCGCGACGGGCAAGGAACACCAGCTGGAGGATGGCGCGGTAGTGATTTCCGCCATCACATCCTGCACCAATACCTCTAATGCCAGCATTTTGATGGCGGCGGGTCTGCTGGCGAAAAACGCGGTGACGCTGGGCCTGGATCGCAAACCGTGGGTAAAAGCCTCGCTGGCGCCGGGATCCAAAGTGGTTTCCGACTATCTGGCGGCAGCCCGACTGACGCCTTATCTGGACAAGCTCGGTTTTAATCTTGTTGGCTACGGCTGTACCACCTGTATCGGTAACTCTGGCCCGTTGCCAGATGCAATCGAGAGCGCTATCAAAAAAGGTGACCTGACGGTTGGTGCCGTCCTTTCCGGCAACCGTAACTTTGAAGGCCGTATCCATCCTTACGTCAAAACCAACTGGCTGGCTTCACCGCCGCTGGTGGTCGCTTACGCGCTGGCCGGTAATATGAATATTAATCTGGAGACGGATCCGCTCGGTAATGACAAAACGGGCAAGCCGGTGTATCTGAAGGATATCTGGCCGTCGCCGGAAGCCATTGCGGAAGCGGTGCAGCTGGTGTCTACCGACATGTTCCATAAAGAATATGCGGAAGTGTTTGAAGGGACGCCGGACTGGCAGGCAATCAGCGTTAGCGAAGCGGCCACCTACGATTGGGACGAAGGATCAACCTACATTCGTCTGTCGCCGTTCTTTGATGACATGGAAAAAGAGCCGAAGCCGGTCGTTGATATTAAGGGCGCGAGGATTTTGGCGATGCTGGGCGACTCGGTCACGACTGACCATATTTCCCCGGCGGGAAGCATTAAAGCGGAAAGCCCGGCCGGACGCTATTTGCTTTCGCACGGCGTAGAGCGGGGCGATTTTAACTCTTACGGGTCGCGGCGTGGCAATCATGAAGTGATGATGCGGGGTACCTTCGCTAACATTCGTATTCGTAATGAAATGGTGCCGGGTGTTGAAGGCGGCGTCACCCGTTTCGTGCCTGGCGACGAGCAGCTGGCGATTTATGATGCGGCAATGAAATATCAGCAGCAGGGTACGCCGCTGGCCGTCATCGCCGGGAAAGAATACGGTTCTGGCTCCAGCCGCGACTGGGCCGCTAAAGGTCCCCGTCTGCTGGGTATTCGCGTGGTTATTGCGGAATCCTTTGAGCGTATCCACCGTTCAAACCTGATCGGGATGGGCATATTGCCGCTGGAGTTCCCGGAGGGCGTAACACGCAAAACACTGGGGCTGACCGGCGACGAGCAAATCGATATAGAAAACCTGAACCAGCTTAGTGCTGGCGGCACGGTAGCCGTGACGCTGACGCGTGCTGACGGCAGTCAGGAAGTGCTGCAAACGCGCTGCCGTATCGATACCGGTAATGAGCTGACCTACTACCGTAACGATGGCATTCTGCACTACGTTATTCGTAACATGCTGGTTGAAAGCTAAAACAAAAATGCCCCTGCAAAGGGGCATTTTTTTTCCTCGTGCGAGGGGGCCTGGGCGTTTTATTCATCACGCTTTTGGTAAAAGATGGCCCATTTTTTCGGCTTTAGTATCAAGGTAGTGCGCATTTTCCGGGTTACGCCCGACAATCAGCGGTACGCGCTCAATGATATTGATTCCCGCCTCGCTAAGGATTTCAACCTTACGTGGGTTATTGGTCAACAGACGGACTTCGTTCACGCCCAACAGCTTAAACATATCGGCACAAAGCGTGAAGTCACGCTCGTCAGCAGCGAAGCCAAGCTGATGGTTAGCTTCAACGGTATCGTAACCTTTATCCTGTAAGGCGTAGGCGCGGATTTTATTCAGAAGTCCGATATTGCGGCCTTCCTGACGATGGTAAAGCAGGACGCCACGGCCTTCTTCCGCTATATGATTCAGCGCCGCCTCGAGCTGAAAACCACAGTCACAGCGCAGGCTGAACAGCGCATCACCCGTCAAACACTCGGAATGGACGCGCGCCAGTACCGCCTCGCTGTTCGTAATATCGCCATAAACCAGCGCAACATGATCGTGACCGGTTGCCAGTTCTTCAAAACCCACCATGAGGAAATCTCCCCACGGCGTGGGCAGTTTGGCTTCTGCTACCCGTTTAAGCTGCATGTGACTCTCCAGATACATCAGGGGCTGCGCTAACCTTTGCGCCGACCATTCATAATAGCTATTTTGCCACAATCGGGAGCCGGACGGTTAACCTCTTAGAGCGATTGTTTTAATAGCGCACAATTATCGCCATCTCAATCAATATGTTATTATTTTTTATCATGTTGTCATCAGAAAAAATCAGCGTCTTGCTGGATCCACGGGGAAAGTCATGTTTGAGATCGCCAAACGCACTACGCTGGGTGCTCTGTTGCTGTTAATTATGCCGGTCGGCGTTTTGCTGACCGGCTGGCGCTGGCAGCCGACAGAGCCAGGGTGGGGCCATCATCTTTTATTCTGGCTGACCGAAACCGTTACCAGTCCATGGGGAGCGTTGACCAGCGTCATACTTTGCGCATGGTTTCTCTGGTGCCTGCGTTATCGTCTTAAGTCCGCCATCATTCTGTTGGCTATCGTGATAGTGGCCATTCTGGGCGGGCAATACACCAAAACATTTATCAAAGCTCAGGTACAGGAGCCGCGCCCTTATGTCCTGTGGCTCGAAAAAAATCACGGCCTTGATGAAAAGTACTTTTATGAACAGAAACGCAAGCAGCGCAGCCTTATGGTACGAGAGGCGATTGCGCAAGATCCTCGCTTGCCTGACTGGCTAAAGGCTCACTGGGAATTTGAAACCGGCTATGCTTTCCCCTCGGGGCATACGATGTTCGCGGCCACATGGGCGCTGCTGGCAGTAGGGCTATTGTGGCCTCGCCGCCGTATCGTGACGATCTGCGTGCTGGTGGCGTGGGCGATTGGCGTGATGGCCAGCCGTCTGGTGCTGGGCATGCACTGGCCGCGCGATCTGATCACGTCGACCTTAATCAGCTGGGTGCTGGTTACGCTGGCCGCCTGGCTGGTACAGCGCTACAGCGGGCCGCTGACTGTTCCACCGGCAGAAGAACAGGAAATAAGCGAACGCGACGAGACGTGATTGTGTTAGCGCCGTTTGCCCCCATAACCTGAGGAGGGGGCGGATATTTCATGCACCCTGGACGTATCAGGCAAGCAACAGGGCTATTTTTTTGGCATAATTCATCTGGTTATCACCAGACTATGGGACGGACTGTGAAATACTTGCTGATTTTTTTACTGGTTTTAGTGATCTTCATTATCTCTGTTACGCTTGGCGCACATAACGATCAGGTGGTGACCTTTAATTACCTGCTGGCTCAGGGCGAATATCGCGTTTCCACACTGCTGGCTACCCTGTTTGCGGCGGGATTTTTAATTGGCTGGGCCATTTGCGGACTGTTCTGGCTCCGTGTGCGCGTGGCGCTGGCTAATTCCCAGCGTAAACTGAAACGTCTCCAGCAGCAGCTGGGCCAGGCAGAAGAAGCGGCGGTCGCGCCAGCCGTTCCTGCCGTTAAGGAATAATCTCCTATGTTGGAACTGCTGTTTCTGTTGCTGCCCGTTGCCGCTGCCTATGGTTGGTACATGGGGCGCAGAAGCGCGCAGCAGGATAAGCAACAGGAAGCGAGCCGCCTGTCGCGCGATTATGTTGCTGGCGTGAATTTCCTGCTGTCCAATCAACAGGATAAAGCGGTCGACCTCTTCCTGGATATGCTGAAAGAAGACAGCGGCACGGTTGAGGCCCACCTGACGCTGGGCAACCTGTTCCGCTCAAGAGGTGAGGTCGATCGCGCTATCCGTATTCATCAGGCCTTGATGGAAAGCGCTTCGCTCACTTACGATCAGCGTCTTTTGGCCATACAGCAGCTGGGTCGCGACTATATGGCGGCAGGCTTTTATGACCGTGCTGAAGAGATGTTCAGCCAGCTGACCGATGAAACCGATTTTCGTGTTGGCGCGCTGCAGCAGCTGTTGCTGATTCATCAGGCAACCAGCGACTGGCCGAAAGCCATTGAAGTGGCCGAGCGGCTGGTCAAGCTGGGCAAAGAGAAGCAGCGCATGGAAATCGCACACTTCTATTGTGAGCTGGCGCTGCAGGCGATGGGGAGTGATGACCTCGACCGCGCGATGGGCCTGTTGAAAAAAGGCGAGTCCGCCGACAGGCAGAGCGCCCGCGTCTCGATTATGATGGGCCGTATCCATATGGCAAAAGGCGATTATGCCAAAGCGGTTGGATTTTTACAGCGTGTAATAGAGCAGGACAAAGAGCTGGTCAGCGAAACGCTGGCGATGCTGGAAACCTGCTACCAGCAGCTGCAGCAGCCTGATGCCTGGGCGGAGTTCCTCAAGCGCTGCGTTGAAGAAAATACCGGCGCGGCGGCGGAGCTTTACCTCTCTGATGTGATCGAAAAGGACGAGGGCGGCGAAGTGGCACAGCTCTATATTAATCGCCAGCTTCAGCGGCATCCTACCATGCGGGTTTTCCATCGCCTGATGGATTACCATCTGCACGAAGCGGAGGACGGCAGGGCGAAAGAGAGCCTGATGGTGCTGCGTGATATGGTCGGCGAGCAAATCCGTACCAAGCCGCGCTACCGCTGCCATAAATGTGGTTTTACCGCGCATGCGCTTTACTGGCACTGTCCTTCCTGTCGTGCCTGGTCATCGGTGAAGCCAATACGCGGACTGGACGGACAATAACCGGGCTGGCGGCTCCTGAAGCGCGCTGGCCTTTTTAATCAGTGTTAAATAGTTACAACATACTATTGATGGAGAAGATTACCGGGTTTCAGCTGCCCCCTGCCCTGGGTCAGGCAGGGAAAACTTGCCGCTAAACTGTGAATTTAACGACGTCGCAGGTAGAATGCTTGCCGTTTATCTCCTGCACCCCGCGGTGCCTATTTCAGAGGGTTTCAACATGCAATCATCTCCCGGTTCCCGCATTCTGGTGGCGTTAGACTACGCCGATCGCGCCAGCGCTATGGCCTTTGTTGACCGTATCGATCCGCGCAGCTGCCGTCTGAAGGTCGGTAAAGAGATGTTCACGCTGTTTGGCCCTCAGCTGGTCCGCGATCTACAGCAGCGGGGCTTTGAGGTGTTTCTGGACCTGAAATTCCATGATATTCCTAACACTACCGCCCATGCCGTGGCGGCAGCGGCCGATCTGGGTGTCTGGATGGTCAACGTTCACGCCAGCGGCGGTGCCCGTATGATGACGGCAGCTCGCGAAGCGCTGGTCTCCTTTGGTAAAGATGCGCCGTTGCTGATTGCTGTCACCGTGCTGACCAGTATGGAAGCAGACGATCTACGTGGGATCGGTATTGAACTTTCGCCAGCGGATCAGGCTGAAAAGCTGGCGCGGCTGACGCAGCAGTGCGGCCTGGATGGCGTGGTATGTTCAGCGCAGGAAGCAGTACGCTTTAAGCAGGCTCTGGGCCAGGACTTTAAACTGGTCACACCGGGTATTCGTCCGGCGGGCAGCGAGGTGGGCGATCAGCGGCGGATCATGACGCCGCAGCAGGCGTTACGGGCCGGGGTAGATTATATGGTTATTGGTCGTCCCGTCACACAGGCTGCCGATCCGGCTGTCGCGCTGAATAACATCATCACATCACTTGAGGAGGCATAATGGCCGATAACAACAGTCGTCTGGTCTATTCCACCGAAAGCGGCCGCATTGATGAACCTGCAGTAGTGGCCCCGCGACCAAAAGGTGACGGCATCGTACGTATACAACGGCAAACCAGTGGCCGCAAAGGCAAAGGTGTATGCCTGGTTACCGGCGTCGATTTACCGGATGCGGATCTGGAAAAACTGGCGGCCGAGCTGAAGAAAAAATGTGGCTGTGGCGGGGCGGTTAAAGAGGGTGTCATTGAAATTCAGGGTGATAAGCGCGATCTGCTAAAGACGCTGCTGGAAGCCAAAGGGCTGAAGGTAAAGCTGGCGGGCGGCTGAAAACAAAAAGGCCGCGGTTTGCTGCGGCCTTGATTCACGTGCTGGTCGTTAACGGCTGATCTGGTGGCCGATGATCCCGCCCACAGCTGCGCCGCCGACGGTGCCCAGACCGCTGCCGTTAGAAAGAATAGACCCTCCGATTGCGCCCGCACCCGCGCCAATAGCGGTATTGCGGTCACGTTTCGACCAGTTCGAGCATCCGCTCAAAGAAAGCACCAGAGTGGCGGCCAGCAGGCCAGCGGTAAGACGTTTAATTGTTACTGACATAGTCACTTCTCCATCATTGCTGCTGCAGGAATAACGCTATAAGTATAGAGGTGCGCCTGGCCATTTGGCCTGCATACGCCCGTTTGTTAGCGATTTATTTTACTAAAATCAAACATTGCCATTCTGTATCACGTTCGTTTTACCGTTTCCGTGAAGCAACACTTACACATTTGTTAAGTTTCAGACTTATTTCTGTAAAGGTATTGCTGGCACGTATTCTAAGCATAGACGATCGTCTTCACAGGTAAAAAATCTTAATTTTCCGCTATTTTTACCGGCACCCAGCTAATTTCTGCCACGCATCCAGCGATCGCCTCCATACCCTGTTGCCGGGCCAGCGGGGACAATGTAGAAAAAAGCGGGAGAAACCAAATGCTGGAAGAACTGAAACAACAGGTGCTGGAAGCCAACCTGGCGCTGCCTCGCCACGGTCTTGTCGTCTTCACCTGGGGCAACGTAAGCGCAGTCGATCGTGAGCAGGGGCTGGTAGTGATTAAACCTTCCGGGGTCAGCTATGAAGCGATGAAACGCGACGACATGGTGGTTGTCGATCTGGAAAGCGGCGAAGTGCGGGAAGGGAACATGCGGCCTTCTTCCGATACTGATACGCACCGTGC
>NZ_DALZCD010000171.1:0-9217 GCF_031978025.1 Erwinia sp. | reverse complement strand
TGTCGGTAATGACATCTTCCCCATCCACCAATACCGGCACCTGTCCCAACGGGTTTAGCGCCAGAAAATCTGCGCTTTTTCTGACGTCGGCATCCGCCGTCTTCCAGGCTGCCGACAGCCCCAACATAGCCAGTAGCAGCCGGACGCGATGCACATGGCCGGAGAGTTCAGTTCCGTAAAGCGTTAAAGCCGTCATACTCTTTCTCCTCGTGTTTGGCCTACTCCTGCTGAATGCGGCGTAAACCAGCAAAATAGCCTTCGTCGTGTCGACAAGCGAAACCTTTAACGATAAGTCCAGTCTTTATCGCGATAGCGCAGCCTGGAAGGCTGGTCTTTGTCGGGATGGCACAGTCGGGAGGCCCGATCTTTGTCGTGAGCCGTCAGGATATCTGACGCCGTTCCGATCCGGCCAGCGAAGCAGGCTCCCTGTTCTGTCCTTCACGGCTGCAATTACTCCGCGATCTGGTCTGTATCGTGCTGTCCAATCTTGCCAGTTTCCAGCAGGATAAGCTGCGCCAGCCTGCAAAAAAAACGATTGGGACAAATGCGTACGCGCGGTCGCTGACTTTTTGAGCAGACGGCACTAAGCTAAGAATATCTTTTCCTCAGAGTCAGGGAGTACGCTATGAAACTGTTCTTTAAGCCCGGCGCCTGTTCGCTTTCTCCACATATTGTGATGCTGGAAACAGGTCTTGATTTTACGCTGGTTAAGGTCGATACCGCCGCCGGGGTCACGGAGCAACATGAAGATTACCGCCGGATAAATCCAAAAGGAAAAGTGCCCGCGCTGCAGCTTGATGACGGTACCGTGCTGACCGAGGGCGTGGCTATTGTGCAGTACCTGGCAGACCTGAAGCCGGACCGTCAGCTGCTGGCACCGGCCGGCTCGCTGGCGCGCTATCAAACGCTGGAATGGCTGAGCTTTATCTCCTCCGAGCTGCATAAAAGTTTTTCACCGCTGTTCAGCGACACGGCCCCGGAAGCGTATAAAACCGTGGTACGTCAGCAGCTGGAAGAGAAATTGGCCTGGACAGACGGCGAGCTGAAGGATAAGCAGTGGCTGCTGGGCGCACATTTTACGGCCGCCGACGCCTATCTGTTTACCGTGATGCGTTGGGCAAAACACCTCGAGCTGAATACGGCGAGTCTGACCACGCTGCAGGCCTGGTTTGAACGAGTTGCGGCACGGCCGCACGTCGCGGAGGCGCTGGCAGCAGAAGGCCTGAGCTAAAAATCGTTACTGCCTCCGGAGGGACCAGGGCATAAGGTGTTAAACCGCGTAGCGGCAATGCCTTATACTCTGCCGCTATCACATCTGGAGGTACTATGAATTCCGTAATTGATATCCTTACTGCCCATAAAAGCGAGCGCAGCTTTACCGATCGTCCTGTTGATGACGCTCTTCTCGATCGTCTGGTTGCGTCCGCTTACCGTGCACCCACCTCGGTCAACTCACAGCAGGTGTCACTGGTTATTACGCGTAATGCTGAGGCTCGCGGCAAGATTTCCGCGATCGCCGGTGGCCAGCCGTGGATCGCCAAAGCCCCGCTGTTTATTACTTTTGTACTGGATATGCATAAAAGCCAGCAGGCGATGTCGGCGATCGATCAACAGCAGATTGCACAGCAGAGCATTGAGAGCGTGGTTTCCGGCGCGACCGATGTTGGCATTGCGCTGGGTGCCGTCATGACGGCCGCGCGGGCTGAAGGGCTGGGCATTGTGCCAATTGGCGGTATCCGTCGCGATCCGCAGGCGATGATTGAACTGCTGCATCTTCCGGAGCTGACTTTCCCGGTGGTGGGACTGGCGATTGGCTATGTCGACGAGCCTGCGCACCAGAAACCGCGCCTGCCAATGAGTACTTTCCGTCACGAGGAGCACTACAGTACGGAAAACCTGCAGGAGAACATCGCCGCCTATAACCAGGAAATGGTGCAGCACTGGCAGGCCATTGGCCGTCAGGATGGCGACAGCTGGAGCGAGAGCGTTGCCGGCTATTATAAGAACATCTACTTCCCGGACGTGCTGCCCGCGCTACTTAAGCAGGGCTTCGGCAACGAGAAGTAAGAGTGGCCGGGCTGGCTCTCAGCCCGGCAATACTACAGCTTTACCGCGTCGAAATGCTGCTGTGGATTGGCAATACTCTCCTGAGCGGCTACCAGCTGGAGTTCATACTCCCCCATCTCATGGGTTTTCAGCATGACTTCATAGACCGCCGCCGTAATGTGTTCCAGCGCCTCTTTTAGCGACAGGCCGTGCAGCAGATCCACCAGCAGCAGCCCGCTGGTCAAATCGCCGACGCCTACCGGCTGGCGCACGCCGAAATCCACCAGTGGGCGACTGATATGCCACGCCTCGTCTGCCGTCACCAGTAGCATCTCAAAACGATCGCTGCGCTGACCTGCACGCGCCAGATGTTTAACCAGTACGATCTTCGGTCCTTTGGCGATCAGCTCGCGTGCGGTGGCGATTGCCTGCTCGACGCTGTTGACTTCATGTCCGCTGAGCAGCTCCAGCTCCAGCAGATTTGGCGCGATAATATCGCTGGCGGGCAGCGCGCTGCGGGCGTGGAATTCCGCTACGCCGGGAGCAACAATGCAGCCCTTTTCCGGGTGCCCCATAACCGGGTCGCAAAAGTACCAGGCATTAGGGTTGGCCGCTTTCACCTGACGGACAATCTCCAGGATTTGCTCGCCCTGCTCTGCCGAACCCAGGTAGCCGCTCAGCACGGCGTCGCAGGTTTTCAGCCGGTCGATGGCCGCAATGCCGCTGACAATATCGGTCAGATGGCTGGCCGGCATGACCACGCCGGTCCACTGCCCGTACTGAGTATGATTGGAAAACTGCACGGTATTCAGGGGCCAAACGTTTGCGCCCAGGCGGCGCATCGGAAATTCCGAGGCGCTGTTGCCGGCATGGCCGAAAACGGTATGCGACTGTACGGAAAGAATGTTTTTCATGAGAACCTTGCCGGAAAAAAGAAACGGGGGTACAGCTGTCAGCATGCAGGCATGGATAAGCGCTTTTACGGCGCGTCCCGCAAACCGGAACGCGCCTCTGTCTCTCCGTGCAGCGTTACTTCCAGACGATCAGACAGTAATTCTTTTTGCCACGACGGAGCAATGTGAATCGATTAAACAGGCGATCTGACGGGTCAAACGCGTAGTCCGCGCTCAGCTGCGCTTCGCCGTTGATGCTCACCGCTTTCGATTCAATCAGCTTACGCGCCTGGCCGCGAGACGGCGCCAGATCGCCATCGACCATCGCCTGCTGCAGATCCTGGCCCGCTTCCAGCTCGACAAACGGCATTCCGTCCTGCGCCAGCTGTTCAAAGTCCGCTTCGGTCATTTCGGCCAGGCTGCCGGAAAAGAGGCTTTTAGTGATGCGCTGCGCGGCGGTCAGGCCTTCTTCGCCATGTACCAGTTTGGTGACCAGCTCCGCCAGGACGTACTGCGCACGAGGCGCTTTGCCGCTGTTTTTATCTTCTTCTTCCAGCGCATCTATCTCTTCAATGCTCATAAAAGTGAAGAACTTCAGGAAGCGATAAACGTCGGCGTCCGCCGTGTTAATCCAGAACTGGTAGAATTTGTACGGGCTGGTTTTCTTCGCGTCCAGCCAGACCGCGCCACCTTCGGTTTTACCGAATTTGGTGCCATCGGATTTGGTGATCAGCGGAACGGTCAGGCCGAATACCTGGTTCTGATGCAGACGACGGGTCAGATCGATACCGGAAGTAATGTTGCCCCACTGATCGGAGCCGCCGATTTGCAACGCCACGCCGTAGCGCTCGTTCAGGCAGGCGAAATCATAGCCCTGCAGCAGATTGTAGGAGAACTCGGTAAAAGAGATGCCCTGATCGTCACGGTTCAGGCGCTGCTTGACCGCTTCTTTATTGATCATCTGATTAACGGAGAAGTGCTTGCCGATATCGCGCAGGAAGGTCAGCACGTTCATGCTGCCGAACCAGTCGTAGTTGTTGGCCGCTACGGCGCTGTTGTCACCGCAGTCGAAGTCCAGGAAAGGCGCGACCTGACCGCGGATCTTGTCCACCCATTCGTTAACGGTATCCGCGGTGTTCAGCTTGCGCTCAGCCGCCTTAAAGCTCGGATCGCCGATCAGACCGGTCGCTCCGCCTACCAGCGCCACCGGACGGTGACCGGCATCCTGGAAGCGCTTCAGGCAGAGAAGCGGGACCAGATGGCCCAAATGCAAGCTGTCCGCGGTCGGATCGAAGCCGCAATAGAGCGCGATTGGCCCTTGCGCCAGCCGCTCTGCTAACGCTTCCTCATCCGTTACCTGGGCGACCAGGCCACGCTCTTGCAATTGTTTAATCAGGTTACTGCTGCCCATCTGTGACTCCGTGTAAAAAAAGTCTGCACCTTTGCTGGTACACAGCTCTCCGCTGACTAGCGGATAAAAAAAGGGGTATAGAATAAAGCGCCGACGGGCTCTGTGCCAGCGCTTAACGGGATTATTTCGCGTAATCAGGGTGCCAGACGATCGATTTTCCACGCCTCATTGTCGCGCTGGTAGAAAAAGCGGTCATGCAGGCGATGCTCACCGCCCTGCCAGAATTCCATTGAGTCGATCGTGATGCGATAGCCGCCCCAAAAACTGGGCAGCGGCACCTCGCCCTGCTGGAATTTCTGCTTCAGCTCCAGGAATTTGCTTTCCAGCACGCCACGCGCCGAGATGCGGCTCGACTGTTTAGAGACCCACGCGCCTATCTGGCTTTCACGCGGGCGGCTGTGGAAGTACTTTATCACGTCGAGCATTGACAGTTTTTCAACGCGGCCCAACACCATCACCTGACGCTCCAGCATGTGCCAGGGGAACAGCAGGCTGATGCGCGGATTTTTTTCCAGATGGTGCGCCTTGCGGCTGCCTAAATTGGTGTAAAACACCATACCGCGCGTATCGAAATGCTTGAGCAGGACTATGCGCTGATAAGGCTGACCCTGCTCGTCCACGGTCGCTACGCTCATGGCGGTAGGATCCGGCAGCTGCGCGGCGACGGCCTGGCTCAGCCACTGTTCAAACAGGACCAGCGGGTCGGCAGGCAGATCCTTGCGGCGCAGGCCACCACGAGTATATTCACGGCGCAGATGAGCAATCTGCTGTAGGCTGTCGTCATTCATGGGATTTTCCACTGTCAGAGTTGAGGCATTGTGCGCCTCATCACAATCAATTTCAATGAGTTAACGCCTTTCGAGCCGGCAATCGTCGATAATGATTTTGCCGTTACGCTCGACGAAAGCGCCGTCGCCTTTTGACCAGAAAACGTAGTGTTCATCGGCATAGCGCGTGCCGGACGCGGCTGGCTGCTGCTTCAACGTCAGCGGATTGCCGTCTAAAATGAGGTTAACTTCCTGGCGATCGTTATCTAGCAGCACCGACAGCGGCAGCGTACCGCAGCGGTAGTGTAACCTGCTGATTTTCTCAGGCGAGTGATGCAGACAGCCGCTCAGCAGCAGCGCGATCGCCAGTAAAAAGAAAGGTTTCATCTTTGCTCCATTCAGTTGAGTCAGCGGTAACGCTTGACGTTGGCGGGAAAGATCGCGCCCAGTACGGAAGCTTCACGCGCGCCGGTGACGGAAGGCAGATTGCCCGGCTCCGACGAAAGCGTCCGGCAGGCCAGCCAGGCAAACGCCAGTGCTTCCATATCGTCACCGCTGATGCCGGCTTCGTCGGTAGCGTTAACTTCAATACCGGGCAGCAGCGCTTTCAGGTGCGCCATCAGCTGTGGGTTTTTTCCGCCGCCGCCGCACACCAGCAGCCGCTCGCAGCCTCCGCTCAGCATCACCTGCTGTGCAATAGTGGATGCGGTCAGCTCTGCCAGCGTAGCCTGCACGTCCTGCGGCGCCAGACCAGGGAAGTTAACCAGCTGTCGGTCAATCCAGGCCGGGTTAAAATATTCCCTGCCGGTAGATTTGGGGGCAGCCAGCGCAAACCAGGGATCCGCCAGCATCTGCTGCAATAAGGGGTACACCACCTGGCCGCCGCCGCCCCATGCACCATCTTTATCATAAGGCTGCCGCTGGTGACGCCAGATCCACGCATCCAGCAGCATATTGCCCGGCCCGGTATCATAGCCGCCCACCGGCTGGCCGGGGATCAGCAGGGACAGATTGGCGATACCGCCGATATTCAGCACCATGCGCCGCTCTTCAGGATGCATCAATATCGCCTGATGAAACGCGGGTACCAGCGGTGCGCCTTGCCCGCCCAGCGCCATATCGCGCCGGCGAAAATCGCCGACTACCGTAATGCCCGTTAGCGCCGCTATCTGGTTATTGTCGCCGATTTGCAGCGTGTTAGGCGCATCGCCCTGCGGTTCGTGCCATACGGTCTGTCCGTGACAACCGATGGCGGCGATATCTTCTTTCTCCAGACCTTCGCGCTCAATCAATGTCTGTACGGCTTCAGCAAACAGCCGCCCAAGCCGCGTATCCAGCTGGCCCAGTTGGGAGAGCGTCAGGGACTGCCCCTGGCTGACCGCCAGGATATCCTGACGCAGCGCCAGCGGCATAGGGTGACAGTAGCTGGCCTGCAGCGCGACCATGTGTGGATCAATCGCGGCCAGCACCACATCCACGCCGTCCAGACTGGTTCCTGACATTACGCCAATATAACGTCCCGATCTCATTAAAGTCCCTTACCCGCAATGGGAATGTCAAACCTGAGTACAGCGTCGCAAAAACAGTACAGCAATTCTATGATTAACTGTGCATTTTTACACGATGAAAGACTTTTTACTTCGCTTTACCCGCCTGGATTGATTTCAGGTTTACCCGCACTGCGCTATGCTTAAAGCAATTTTTGACGTAAGCCACCAACAGGCATTGCCTGTCTTCCCTAATTAGGTTATTGATCGCTGCGCAACTGACTGCAGCACATGGAAAAGAAAGGAGTTTGATGATGTTGAAGCGCATGATGATCGTGGCACTGACTGGTGTGACTTTAGCAGGCTGCGCCAATGACAGTTCGCTTTCCGGTGACGTTTACAGCGCCTCGGAAGCGAAACAGGTGCAGAACGTAACTTACGGTACGCTGGTTGGCGTCCGACCGGTTCAGATCCAGGGCGGCGACAACGATAACGTTATTGGCGCACTCGGCGGCGCGGTACTGGGTGGCTTCCTGGGTAACACCGTTGGCGGCGGCGCGGGTCGCAGCCTGGCAACGGCGGCGGGCGCGATTGCTGGCGGCGTGGCCGGTCAGGGCGTGCAGGGATCCGTGAATAAAACGCAGGGCGTTGAACTGGAAATCCGTAAAGACGACGGCAACACCATTATGGTGGTGCAGAAACAGGGTAACAGCCGTTTCGCTGTAGGACAGCGCGTGGCGCTGGCTTCCAACGGCAGCCAGATTACCGTTTCCCCACGCTAAGCAAGGAACCGGCTCACGCCGGTTCTTTTATTCCCGGTTTTGCAACTCCAGAATATTCTTTTCCAGCCTCGCGACAAGCGTCACCATCTTGTCGATTTCCTGCTGGGAGATACCCGCTAAAATATCGTCCCGCGTGGCATCGATAACGTGCTCAACTTCGCTAATAATCGGTGCGGCTTCTTCCGTCAGTTTGATACGCTTGGCACGGCGGTCGCTGGCGCAGGTGGTACGGGTGATCAGCCCTTTCTCTTCGAGCTGATCCAGCGTGCGCACCAGCGAAGGCTGCTCAATGCCGATCGCTTTAGCCAGCTGGATTTGCGACTGTTCCGGTGGCAGCTGATGAATATTGTGCAGCGTGACCCAGTGCGTCTGCGTCAGCTCCAGAGGTTTCAGGCGCTGGTCGATCAGCGATCGCCAGATGCGCACCAGTCTTGCGAGATCCGTTCCTAATGGGGTATCCAATTTCATCTCCTTATAATTAGCCTGCTAGCTATCAAGCCTCAATCCAGGCTATTCTGCGAGTTTACAGGACAGAATACAAATATCATTCACATTAAGCGTAATGCCAATCCACAGCTATGCTGTGACCTGGGTAACAAGGAGTGCTTTAAGTGAACAACGCTTTTACGGCGGCTTTATCACCGCTCACCGATTTGGTTTTCGGCGCCTCGCTCTATTTTCCGCCGCTGTTTAAAGCCGTGCTGGCTGGGTTCTTCCTGTGGCTGCTTATCCACCCCGTGCTGCGCGGCTGGATCTATTCCGGAGAGATTTGGCATCCTACCCTGCTCGATCTTTCCCTGTTTATTCTCTGCGTCAGCGCTTCGCTGTGGCTACTGATGGCATTCGTATGAAATTGACTTCCCTGAAATATTTTTCAACGCTGATCTTTTTTGCTGCCGCGCTTTGCGCAGGCTGGTGGCTGTGGAATTTTTATATGCAGTCGCCCTGGACCCGCGACGGCAAGGTGCGTGCCGAGCTGGTTAATATTACGCCGCAGGTTTCCGGCCGTATTGAAACGCTGCAGGTAAAAGATAATCAGTTTGTGACTAAAGGGACGCCCCTGCTGACGCTGGATGCGGAGCCTTACCGTATCGCCGTGCTGAATGCTGAAGCGCAGCTGGCGAAGGCGCAGGCTGAATTACTCAAGGCACAGCATGAATCGCGGCGGCGGCAAAGCCTGCCGCGCAACGTTATTTCTGCTGAAGATCTGGATGCGGCCGGGCTAAACGCCAGGTCACTGGCGGCAGCCGCAGAAGCCGCTCAGGCGCAGCTGGATCGGGCGCACTGGGAGCTGACCCAAACCCAAATCACCGCGCCGACGGACGGCTGGATCAGCAATCTGGTGGTACGGCCGGGTAACTATGCCACCAGCGGTACCCCGGTATTCGCCCTGGTCGACAGCCATTCTTTCTATGTGATGGGCTATTTTGAAGAGACCAAGCTGCGTCATATCCGTCCCGGCTACGGGGCTACGGTGCGGCTGTACAGCGATAACCGCGTGCTGCATGGCGAGGTCGAAAGTATTGGTCGGGCTATTTACGATCAAAGCGTGGAAAGCGACAGTTCGCTCATTCCTGATATCAAACCCAACGTTCCCTGGGTACGTCTTGCCCAGCGCGTGCCGGTGCGTATTCGTTTAACCTCCGTGCCGCGGGATCTGCCGCTGGTAGCGGGCACAACCTGTACGATTACCGTCGCGCCATGAATTTGCAGTGGCTGGAGTGGCAAAATTTGCCGTGGGTCAAAGCCACCCGGGGACAATGGCGCTACGCGTTGCGCAATGCCATCGCGATGTGCCTGGCGCTAAGCATCGCCTATGCGCTGGCGCTGG
>NZ_DALZCD010000170.1:0-9221 GCF_031978025.1 Erwinia sp. | reverse complement strand
GCTGAACCAGATATGGCCGGCGCTGGGGCGCTCGATACCGCAGATCAGTTTCAGCAGGGTACTTTTCCCCGCCCCGGAGTGCCCGGTCAGAAACGCCATTTCTCCCGGTTGCAGATGAAAATCTACTCCCTGCAGCGCTTGCCGACCGCCGAGATAAGCCTTACTGACTTCTTCAAAGCGAATCATCCTAACTAGTCCTCTCGGGCAAATAGTGCCTCTATAAAATCGTTCGCCTTGAACGATCGTAAATCTTCGATGCCTTCGCCAACGCCGATATAGCGAATAGGAATACCGAACTGATCGGCTACAGAGAAAATCACGCCGCCTTTGGCGGTACCGTCCAGCTTGGTCAATGTGATGCCCGTCAGGCCCACCGCCTCATGGAACAGCTTAGTCTGGCTTATGGCGTTCTGACCGGTGCTGGCGTCGATGGTCAACATAACCTCATGCGGCGCCTGTTCATCCAGTTTCTTCATGACGCGGGTGATTTTCTTCAGTTCTTCCATCAAATGCGATTTATTCTGCAAGCGTCCGGCCGTATCGGCGATCAGCACATCCACGTTGCGGGCTTTCGCCGCCTGGATGGCATCGAAAATCACCGAAGCGGAATCCGCACCGGTATGCTGAGCCACCACCGGGATATTATTACGCTGGCCCCAAACCTGCAGCTGCTCGACTGCAGCTGCACGGAAGGTATCGCCCGCCGCCAGCATCACCGATTTGCCTTCTGCCTGGTACTGCCGCGCCAGCTTGCCGATGGTAGTGGTTTTGCCCACGCCATTGACGCCGACCATCAGAATAACGAACGGCGTTTTGCCGGTCACGTCCAGCGGCGCTTCAACTTTCGCCAGAATGTCGGCCATTTCCTGCTTCAACAAGCCATACAGCGCTTCAGCATCGCGTAGCTGTTTGCGACTTGCCTGAGCAGTCAGATTACTGATAATCCGGCGCGTAGTGTCAACGCCCACGTCGGCAATTAACAGCTGCTCTTCCAGCTCTTCAAACAGCTCATCATCAATTTTTTTACCACGGAACAGGCTGACAAAGCCGGAACCTAAATTCTGTCGGGTTTTGACCAGACTGCGCTTCAGGCGAGCAAAAAAGCCCTCTTTGGTCGGACGCGTCTGCTCTTCGCTGACCTGCTCTTCCGCAGCGTTAGCCTGTTCGACTTTAACCAGCGCGGCAGCGACGGATTCTTCTTCCTCAATGACCTTCATTTCCGCCGCTGAGGCGCCTGCAGACAGCGCGACAGCTTCCAGCTCTTCCGGCGTGATTTCGTCGGCCTGTTCTGCCGCGATCGTCACTTCTTCCGGCTCGGGGTCGGGGGCGACAATTTCTTCAGGCAAAAGCTCTGGCTCTTGCTGCACGGCCGCCGTCTCTTCCGGTAGCCACTCTTCTTCTGGCTCCAGGCCGGCCGTTTCTTCCGGCAGCCATTCCTCTTCCGGCTCTGGCTTCGCGACGGCAATCTCTTCCGGCTGTGTTTCCGGTTTTACAGCAGCGCTCTCTTCCGGCGCGGGGCTAACCTGTTCTTGCGGATCCTGCTCAGCCTGCTGGCGAGCAACGGTTTCCGTCACTTCTACAACGGCTTCGGCACGCTGCTCAACCTCAGGTGGCGTGTCGGCATGCGCTGTTTCGCTCTGCGGCTGTTCTGGCGTTTGGACTTCTTCCTCAGGCGCTTTTTCTTCGCGTCCTAATCCCAGCCAGGAAAAAAAGCCACGTTTTTTATTTTTTGCCATGGTGTAAACACGCTCCTCGCGGGGAAAAAACCGTCAGGTCTCTGAAAATAATCTTAATCCCCTAGTCTAACACTTTCCTGCTGACGCAACACAGCACCCTTTTTACGTTTCCTCTGTCCGGTAAGCCCGTTAAACTGTGCAACAAATTATGAAGAGTTAAGTCAGATGAATAAAAAACCTCGCGGCGGCAGCGCCGGACAGATCCGCATTATTGGCGGCCAATGGCGCGGCAGAAAGCTGCCTGTACCCGACAGCGCCGGACTGCGCCCGACTACCGACCGCGTGCGTGAGACGCTGTTTAACTGGCTCGCACCCGATATTCAGGGTGCACGCTGCCTGGACTGCTTTGCCGGCAGCGGCGCGCTGGGACTGGAGGCATTGTCTCGCCATGCGGCATCGGCCACGTTGCTGGAGCTGGAGCGTCCCGTCGCACAGCAGCTGGGGAAAAATCTGGCTACGCTCGGCGCGGCGAACGGCCGGGTAATCAATACCAACACGCTACAGTTTTTGGCTCAGGCCGGCGAACCTCACCAGCTGGTTTTCATCGATCCCCCTTTTCGTAAGGGATTACTGGAAGAAACGCTGACGTTGCTGGAAAGCCAGGGCTGGCTGGCAGAAGAAGCATTAATCTACGTGGAAAGCGAAGTGGAAAACGGGGTACCGCCCGTGCCGGTAAACTGGCATCTGCACCGGGAAAAAATCGCCGGTCAGGTCGCCAGCCGTCTTTATGTTCGTCGTTCCCCCGAAAAGAGAGAAACGCATGCTGACTAATCTGGGCAGAGCACTGATGCTGTGCGTATGGGCCTTTTTATTGCTGAACCTGGTCCATCCTTACCCCGCGCCACTAAAATATTTTATCAATGTCGCGCTGTTTTTTATGGTGATTATGCACGGTTTGCAGCTGGTTCTGTTGCGCGCCACGCAGCCTAAAGATGCCCCTAAACTGAGCGGCATCCTTCAGGCCAGAATCTTCTTTTTTGGCGTGTTTGAGCTGCTGGCCTGGCAAAAAAAGCAATTTCCGAAACAGTAACGCAGGCCATACACGTTAAGGCCTTTCCCGGCCAGGCTGTCAGCGTGGCCGGAAAGCGATAAACCTGGTGCCCTGTACCTGCAGCTCGCCCTTCTCACCTCGTTCCAGCTGGCGGTAGTCGTTGGCTTTCAGCACCAGCTTAAAATCCCCTGCACCGTTCAGGGGATGAAACCACGCTTCGTATCGCATTGCTTCAACCGGTACATTTTCACGCTGACGCGAGCGTAGCGCAGAGGTAGAAACTTCGCGTTTATCTTTGATTTCCACAGGCAGGCTGCGTACAGGTGAAGCATCGTTCACTGCCACTTCCTGCCGCTGCTTGATAAATTGCCGGGTCGCCAGCACGGCGATGATGGCCAGCGTAATAAAAAAGATCAGGGGTGGCTTCACGACTTTTCCTCATTTTTTCAACATGGGCACAAAGAATACAACCAGAGACCTCTCATTGTCACATCGTCAGCCCCTGTCCTAAACTAAAATCAGAACTGTGGAATTTAGCCTCTAAAAACAAAGGGACACATTATGATTTGGTCGTTTCTGGCAGTGCTTTTTTCCGGCTGGCTGTACGTTGACGCTACTTACCGTGGCCCACAATGGCAGCGCTGGGTCTTTAAACCGGTCACGCTTTTACTGCTGCTCGCCTGGGCCTGGCAAGCGCCAGTGTTGAGCGCTACGGATTACCTTATCCTGTTTGGTTTACTGGCGACGCTGGTCGGTGATGCCTTAATGCTGCTGCCCGAGCGGCGCATGCTTTATGCTATCGGCGCATTCTTCCTGTCGCATCTGCTTTACACCATCTGCTTCGCCAGCCATATGACGCTGACATTCTTCTGGCCGATCCCTCTTACTGTGTTAGTTATCGGTGCGCTGCTGATTGCGGCAATTTGGACAAAGCTTGAGGAGTTACGCTGGCCGGTGTGTACCTTTATCGGTATGACGCTGCTGATGGTCTGGCTGACCACCGAACAGTATGCTTTCCGGCCGACGGATTACGGTTTTTCGCTGATGGTCGGGACCTCGCTGCTGCTGTTCGCCAACATTGTCTGGCTGATTAGTCATTATCGTCGCCGCTTTGCTGCGGACAGCGCCATTACGGCTGCCTGCTATTTTGCGGGACACTTCATGATCGTCCGCTCACTTTACCTCTGATTTTTGCCTTGACTCTGGAGTCCACTCCAGAGTGTAAGATAAGCCTGACAGGAAGGTTACCCGTCAGGCTTATCAGGAGGCATCATGCATCACTCTTCATCTTTCCCCTGCTCTTGCGGGCAGCGCCACCCGGTGGGCCAGCAAAACTGCAGCAGGCCACGTCCCGAAGCAGGAAAAATACTCTCTGTTCACGGGTGTTGCGCTCCTGCTCCTGCCGATTCGCCACCTGATGAGGAAAGCGACGGGTCTGGCGCGGACTACAGCTGGCAGATCGGCGGTATGGACTGCCCGAGCTGCGCTAAAAAGATCGAAAATGCCGTAGGTCAGCTGGCTGGGGTGACCCAGGCTCGCGTGCTTTTCGCTACGGAAAAGCTGGTAGTCAGCGCCAATAAGGACATACGGCAGCAGGTTGAACAGGCAGTAGCCAACGCGGGTTTTTCCCTGAGATCTGGCGAACAACCCGCCGCACAGCCAGTCGGCTTCTGGCAGGAAAACAGGATGCTATTGCTGCTCGGCGGACTCCTTCTCGCGAGCTGGCTGCTACAGATGATGAGTCCTCAGGCCGGGAAAATCGCTTTTACCGCTACTACGCTGGTAGGCTGCTGGCCGGTAGCCCGCACCGCACTACGCCTGATGCGTAGCGGGACACCTTTCGCCATTGAAACGTTAATGACCGTGGCCGCGCTTGGCGCACTTTTTATCGGCGCGACCGCTGAGGCGGCAATGGTGCTGCTGTTGTTTATGCTTGGCGAACGTCTGGAGGCTTTTGCTGCAGGACGTGCCCGCCGTGGCGTAACGGCGCTGATGGCGTTAAAACCCGAGCAGGCGCTGCGCATTCAGGGTGAAACGCGCGAAACGGTGGCCGTGAGCGCACTTCGCCCTGGCGATCTCATAGAGGTTACCGCGGGAGGGCGTCTCCCTGCTGATGCCTGTCTGGTCACGCCTTTTGCCAGTTTTGACGAAAGCGCGCTGACCGGTGAATCCATGCCGGTAGAACGCCTGGCGGGCGAGCCTGTTGTGGCCGGGAGCCTGAGCGTCGATCGCCTGGTCAGGCTGAAAGTCACCTCAAAACCGGGTCAAAGCGCTATCGATCGTATCCTGCATTTGATTGAAGAAGCTGAGGCCAACCGCGCGCCGGTCGAGCGTTTTCTCGATCGTTTCAGCCGCATCTATACCCCGCTGGTCATGGCCATTGCGCTGCTGGTGGCCATTGTGCCGCCGCTGCTGCTTGCGGGCGACTGGCAGCCGTGGATTTATAAAGGGCTGACGTTATTGCTGATTGGCTGCCCTTGCGCGCTGGTTATCTCTACGCCAGCGGCGATAACTTCCGGCCTCGCGGCGGCGGCAAGACACGGCGTGCTGATCAAGGGCGGCGCGGCGCTGGAAAACCTGAACGCCATACGTACGCTGGCATTCGACAAAACCGGCACGCTGACCGAGGGCAAACCCCGGATTGAGAGCATTAAGGCTTTCGCCCACTTCAGCGAGGCGGAGCTGCTGGCCAACGCCGCGGCTGTCGAGCAGGGATCTTCTCACCCGTTGGCTAAAGCGATTGTGCAGTTAGCCACGCAGCGCCAGCTTGCGATCCCTGCCGCTACGGCCCAGCGGACCATGGCCGGAAGCGGAATAGAAGCGGTAGTTAGTGGCCACAAACTTTTAATCTGCGCGCCGGGCGGACTGACGCTGGCAGCAGAGCAGCGGGCAGATGTTGCCTCGCTGGAGTCGGCCGGGAATACGGTTGTTATTGTTGTCCAGGACGGTATGCCTGTCGGGCTTATCGCGCTGCGCGATACGTTGCGCGCGGATGCGGTTGCCGCGCTGAAAGAACTGCATGCCTTAAACATAGAAACGGTTATGTTGACCGGTGACAATCCGCGCGCGGCGGCAGCCATCGCCAAAGAACTCGCCATCGGCTATCGCGCTGGCCTGCTGCCTGCGGACAAAGTAGCGGCTATTCGTGAGCTGAATCAGCAAAATGCGGTCGCCATGGTCGGTGACGGTATCAACGATGCCCCGGCGATGAAAGCGGCGACGCTGGGCGTGGCTATGGGCGGTGGCAGCGACGTGGCCCTGGAAACCGCCGATGCGGCGCTGACGCATAATCGGCTGGCGGGGCTGGCAACAATGATCCGTCTGGCACGAGCTACCCACGCCAATATCCGACAGAATATTGCACTGTCGCTGGGACTGAAAGGCGTGTTTCTGGTCACCACGCTCCTGGGTATTACCGGACTCTGGCTGGCGGTGCTGGCAGACTCCGGTGCGACCGCGCTGGTCACGGCAAATGCGCTGCGGTTACTGAGTAAGCGCTAACTTAAGCATGGCCTGCCCGTTTCGAGGCGGGCAGCATGCTCTGTTACAGCCCTTTTTTTAGCAGATAGCGATACGGCAACGCTTCGGTCGCCTGCGCCAACAGTGTATGTTCCATAAAACGGCAGAATCCGGGAATATCGCGGGTGGTAGCGGGATCGTCAGCAATAATCAGCAGCGTTTCGCCCTCCTGCATATGGCGCACGGCTTTACGCACCATCATTACCGGCTCAGGACAGCGCAGACCCAGGGCGTCCAGGGTTTGGTCGGGATTTGCGAACGGTTCACTCATAACATTCTCAATCAGACAGGAAATGCCCTATTTTACCCCCGGCGTCGACATGTGCAAGCCAGCCCTTAACGACAACGTTTGCGCTAAAATTAACCATTGCATTAGCAAGCTGTTTCGGTAAGATGCCGCGCAATCGCTCAGGCGAGACATTTTTTTGGGTTCCCTCACCCCATTGTTAAAAAAGGTTACATCGATGATCTCTTTCTCTTCTCGTCAGCGTACACACGCGCTGATCTGGCTGTCGCTTTTCCATTTGCTGGTCATTACCTCCAGTAATTATCTGGTGCAACTGCCTGTTTCCATTTTTGGCTTCCATACGACCTGGGGCGCCTTCAGCTTTCCGTTTATTTTTCTGGCTACCGATTTGACGGTAAGGATTTTTGGCGCTCCGCTGGCCCGACGGATTATTCTTGCCGTGATGATCCCGGCGCTGTTTATTTCTTATGGCATCTCCGTGCTGTTTTATCAGGGCGAATGGCAGGGAATGGCCGCGCTGACGAAGGTTAACCTGTTTGTTGCTCGTATCGCCTGTGCCAGCTTTATGGCGTATGCGCTGGGACAGATCCTTGATGTGCATGTCTTTAACCGTTTGCGTAAGCTGCCACAGTGGTGGGTCGCTCCCGCTTCCGCTATGTTCCTGGGCAATATCAGCGATACGCTGGCATTCTTCTTTATCGCTTTCTATAAAAGTCCCGATGCCTTTATGGCGCAGAACTGGGTAGAAATTGCGATGGTTGACTACAGCTTCAAAGTGCTTATCTGCATCATTTTCTTCCTGCCCGCCTATGGCGTACTGTTAAACGCCACGCTGAAGCGGCTAACAGAAAAATCCTCTGGCACTCAGGTCAACTTCGGCTAGTCTGTCACACTGTGGCGTGGCGCCTGGCAATGGCTTTTGGCAGGGCGGCACACCACGGCAGGTTGCTTTTAGCCGCTGATTACTATTGTATAAGTTGCTGAACAACGCGAACGACTAACGTAAAAGGGATCACGATGCGTAACTTACTAAAATATGCCGGTATCGGTTTACTGGTGGTCGGACTGGCCGCCTGCGACGGCAAAGACGATAAAGCCGCCGCCGATGATAACGGCGTCAGCAGCAGCCAGAGCAGCCAGACTGTTACCCTGATGGACGGCAAGCTCAGCTTCTCGCTTCCGGCAGGCATGTCCGATCAGAGTGGAAAAATGGGCACGCAAGCCAATAATATGCATGTGTATGCCGACGCTTCTGGCCAGAAAGCGATTATCGTGATTGCAGGCGACGCCACGAATGAAGGCCTGGACGTGCTGGCAAAACGCCTGGAAGCTCAGCAGCGTAACCGCGATGCGCAGCTGCAGGTGGTGACGAATAAATCTCTCGATCTCAAAGGCCAGCCTGCGCAGCAGCTGGATTCTGTCATTTCGGCTAAAGGCCAGTCTTCCTGGTCGTCGGTGCTGTTGGCAAAAGTTGACGGTAAACTGCTGACGCTGCAGATTACGCTGCCTGCGGAAAATCAGCAGCAGTCGCAGACCGAAGCAGAAAATATTATCAACACGGTAGTGCTGAAATAACTCTCTAAAAAAATAGCGCCTGATTCAGGTCAGGCGCTATTTTTATTGGCTTGTCGGCTTTAACGTTTTTTTACCTACCGCACGGTTTGTCTTAACAGACAGTTCGCCATCTGGTGCGGGTATGGCAGGATCGCCTGCTTCCGTTTTCCTGCTTTCGCCGTTTGCTGCTTTCCAGCCTTCACAATTTGCTGCTTCACAGCCTTCGACATTTACTGCTTGCCAGCTTGCGTAATTTACGTCTTTCCAGCCTTCGCAATTTGTTGCTTCACAGCCTTCGACATTTACTGCTTGCCAGCTTGCGTAATTTACGCCTTTCCAGCCTTCGCAATTTGTTGCTTCACAGCCTCCACCATTTGCTACTTCACAGCCTTCGATATTTACTGCTTGCCAGCTTGCGCCATTTACGGCCCTGGCCACTTACCGTTCTTCTGCCGGCAGTGCCCGCTTACAGACCTGTATGTTCACGAATATATTTTCTGGCCTTTACGGCATATTCAAATGGATTCGCCAGTGCCGGATCCTGCTCCGCCTCGACGACCATCCAGCCTTTGTAGCCTGACTCATCCAGGATTTTAAATACCGGGTCAAAATCAATTACGCCATCGCCGGGAACGGTAAAGGTGCCTTTTTTTACACCGTCCAGAAAAGAGAGCCGCTGGCTTCTGACCTGCGAAACGACCTCATCACGTACGTCTTTCAGATGCACGTGATTAATACGCGGCAGGTATTTTTCCAGGATGGCCAGCATTTGCGTCTGGTTGCCCTCCGAATAATAAGCGTGGCCGGTATCGAAAAGCAGATAAACATCGTCATGGGTCAACGCCATAAATTTGTCGATTTCTGCCGAGGTCTGGATAGCCGTGCCCATATGGTGGTGCAGACAGACCTGCATTCCCTTTTCCGCCGCCAGCGCGGCCAGCTCGTTATAGCCTTCCGCGGTCAGCCGCCACTCCTCTTCGGTAAAGTGCGGCTTTTCTTCCAGTACCGCCAACGTCGTACCCTGAATGCTTTTACTCTGCTCGGAGCAGCCAATAACTTTAGCGCCCATGGCATGAAGGAAATCGCGATGGTTGATAAATTCATCCACCGTTTTCGCCTTGTCGCCGTTGGCAAAAAACGTGCTGAACCAGGCGTTACAGATTTGGATACCGCG
>NZ_DALZCD010000169.1:0-9272 GCF_031978025.1 Erwinia sp. | reverse complement strand
CTTAAGGCTGGGACGGACTGATGGATTTCGGTAATTTTTATCAGCTGATCGCCAAAAGCCCGCTGTCGCACTGGCTGGAAACGCTGCCCGCCCAGATTGCCGCCTGGCAACGTGAACAGCTGCACGGGCATTTCAAAAACTGGGACCGTTCAGTCGAGCACCTGCCGACCCTTGTGCCGGAAACGCTGGATTTGCTGCACAGCGTCACCGCCGACAGCAGCCAGCTTAGCGAGCGCCAGCGCGGCGGTATCGAAAGCCTGTTACGTAACCTGATGCCGTGGCGAAAAGGGCCTTACTCGCTGTATGGCGTACAGATTAACACGGAATGGCGCTCCGACTGGAAATGGGACCGCGTGCTGCCGCATATTTCTCCACTGGCAGGCCGTACCGTGCTGGATGTCGGCTGTGGCAGCGGCTATCACATGTGGCGTATGGTCGGCGCAGGCGCAAACCTGGTGGTCGGCATCGATCCGATGCAGCTTTTTATCTGCCAGTTTGAGGCGGTACGCAAGCTGCTGGGCGGCGATCAGCGCGCGCACGTGCTGCCGCTCGGCATTGAGCAGCTGCCGGAGCTGAAAGCCTTCGATACGGTCTTTTCGATGGGCGTGCTCTATCATCGCCGCTCGCCGCTGGATCACCTTTATCAGCTGAAAAATCAGCTGGTCAGCGGTGGCGAGCTGGTGTTGGAAACGCTGGTGATAGAAGGCGACAAACACGCGGTGCTGGTGCCGGGCGAACGCTATGCGCAGATGCGCAATGTCTATTTTATTCCGTCCACCGGCGCGCTGAAGGACTGGCTGGAAAAATGCGGTTTTGTTGACGTGAAAATCGCCGACTATTCTGTTACCTCAACGGAAGAACAGCGCCGCACCGACTGGATGACCAGCGAATCACTGGCGGAGTTTCTGGATCCCAACGACAGCAGCAAAACTGTCGAAGGCTACCCGGCACCGCTGCGTGCTGTGCTGGTGGCGCGTAAGCCTTAACGTCAACCTCGCCAGTGGCGGCGTACAGGCTCTAGCGCGTCTGTATGACCGCGTGCTGGTGGGGACCAGCCTTAGGGACTTACTCGCTGCGGCTATAGCGCATAAAATCGGGTAACGCTCTTGCGCGCAGGGAGGCGCGGAAAAGCGTTGTCCGCCCCGCCCTTTAACGCTTTGCCAGCGCCAGCTTTGCGGCAAAGCCGATAAAGACGCAGCCGGTCAGGCGATCCATTATTTTTATCACCGCCGGTTTACGTAGCTTTTCCGCAAAATAGTGCGTGCAGGCAATCAGCATTCCATTCCATAAGGTTCCCACCACCACATGCACAAAGGCCAGGCCGATACTCCAGAGCGCCACCGAGCCGCCGGCAGGGATAAACTGCGGTAAAAAAGAAACGTAAAAAATACCGACTTTAGGATTAAGCAGGTTGCCTAAAAACCCCCGCATAAATACGCTGCCATAGCCGTCTTGCTTTTTATCCGTCGGCATTTCGCCGTGCAGAGCGCTACGCGGTTTTAACAGTAGCCCCACGCCAAGCCACAACAGATAAGCCGCGCCCACCAGCCTCAACATGTTATAAGCGACTTCTGAAGCCAGCAGCAGCGCGCCCAGCCCGATGCCCACTGCGACGCCCCATGTCATGCAGCCTGCATTGACGCCCATGCCGGTCGCCAGCGCCTTTTTCCAACCGCTGGTGGCGGAAGTGCGTAGAATTAACGCCGTATCAAAGCCCGGCGTCATGGTCAGCAGCGTAATGGCGAACAGAAAGGTCAATAATGAGGTCATGGCGGCTTCCTTAGAAAGAGAAAAAGTTTAGCGCCCTCCCCACCGATCGGCTACAGCCAATTTTAGTTATGTCACGTTTCGCTCTGCTTTTTGCGTGAAAAGGTCTACGGTTGAACCTGTACGACTTTTATTTCACCAAAAGGAGTTCCCATGAGTAAGTTCATATTCTCTTCACCACGCAAGTATGTTCAGGGTGCTGGCGTCATGGCTCAGCTGGGCAACTATGTGGCGGAACTGGGCAATAAGGCTTTTGTGGTGGCGGATGAAATCGTCTGGAACCTGACGGGAAAAGCAGTGCAGGATTCTTTGCAGCAGCACGGCGTCGAATTTCACTATCAGCAGTTTAACGGCGAAGCCTCCGGTAATGAGATCGCGCGTCTGGCTGCACTGGCGAAGCAGGCCGACACGCAGCTGGTGATTGGCGTCGGCGGCGGCAAGACGCTGGATACAGTGAAAGCGGTGGCGGATGAGTTGAAGCGACCCGTGGTGATTGTGCCCACGATTGCCTCTACGGATGCGCCTTGCAGTGCGCTTTCAGTGATCTATTCCGACAGCGGCGTATTTGAGAGTTACCGCTTTTATAACAAAAACCCGGATCTGGTGCTGGTGGATACGCAGGTTTGCGCCCGGGCACCGGTCAGACTGTTTGCCTCCGGCATTGCCGATGGCCTGGCGACGTTTGTCGAGGCGCAGGCGGTTAAGCGTTCGCACAGTAAATCTATGGTGGGTGGCGATCCAACGATTGCAGGCATGGCGATTGCCGAAGCCTGTGAAAAAACGCTGCTGACCTGGGGGTACAGCGCCTATCAGGCGGTAGAGAAAAAAGTGGTCACGCCAGCCGTAGAAGCGGTGGTGGAAGCCAATACGCTGCTTTCTGGTCTGGGCTTTGAAAATGCGGGTTTAGCCGGTGCACACGCTATCCATAACGGTTTTACGGCGATTGACGGCGACATCCATCATCTGACGCACGGTGAAAAGGTCGCCTACGGTACGCTGACGCAAATGGTGCTGGAGCAGCGGCCCGACGAAGAAATCGCGCGCTATATTCGCTTTTACCGCGCGATAAAAATGCCTACCACGCTAAAAGAGATGCATCTGGAAAATGAAAGCTGGGAGAACCTGCTCAAAGTAGGCGAGCTGGCCAACAGCGAGGGAGATACGCTGAAGAACCTTAATCCTGGCCTCAGCGCACAGGATATCGCCAGTGCGATTCTGGCCGTAGACGTTTTCAGCCAGACCGTAAAATAAAGACAACCGTAGCGGCCTGCGGGCCGCTTATTTGTCCGGGCCTTCCGGCTTGTCCCAGTATTCAAAACGATAGGCCGCGCTAATATTGCGCAAGACTTCTCCGTGAGCAAAGATTTCCCTCTCATGCGAATAGCTTAGCGTGCAGTTGCCGCGATCGTCCCACAGCTGACATTCATCCTGCGTGATCAGCTCGCTGCCGGGGTTTTGCGTTTTCATCAGCAGCCCCTTTTCCCGGTGCTTATCGTCATAAGTCCACTGCATCTCGCTGTTGCCTGACCGGCTGGCGACCAGCTGGTTTTCCGCATTCCAGCGATAGTGATATTCGCCGTTTGCCTGCTCGTCTGAGCCTCTTGCCACGCTTTTTAGCAACCGTTGCTGGCTGTCGTAGCGGTTAGTCGTTTCCGTAAAGCCTTTTTTGCCCTGCAGCAAAAATGCCTCGGACGAGCTGGTTATGGTGCCCGTTTTCCCGGTCAGGTAATTAATGGTGCCCTGTTTATTACTTACTTCGACCAGCTTGCCCTGCTTCAGTACGAAAATCGCCAGGACATAATCAGCCTGCCAGCCAGTGGCGACGCGGGTAATGTTCTGCACCATCCTGAACGCGACATTACCTTCGTTTTTATCAAAGCTGATACTGGCCCGCAACAGCGCCCCGCAGCGATCGAAATCGCCCAGAATGCGTTTTTGCTGGTCAACATCTTTACCAAACTCGCCCATCACTACCTGCTTCACCGGCCCTTTCGCGGTGCCGCCCAGCAGCAGCAGGCTATTGCTGTCGTTAACACGTGCGGCGTTGGCAGGACAAGTATCTGTGCCGTGGGCCATACCTGCCGTCAACAAAATCGGCAGCAGGGCCCCTCTGGCAGTCATTATGATTTTCATCAGCAAACTCGCGGCAGTCAGAGATCTGTTCAGTGTAAAAGGAATTTCGGCCTGACGGCAGAAAAAAAGCCTCACCAAAATGATGAGGCCTGGTACTTGCAAACATCACGTCGTTAAGCTGGCGTGCTGTGCGGCAAAATCGGGGTCACGCTACGCTTGCCGACGAGCCAAACGAGAGCGAGAGCGAGGCTTTCATAGCTTCTACCATCTCGCCGTCAACGCAGGCGCGGCTGAATTCGTCTGTTTCCGCGACGGAGATCATGGAGACACCGGCTTTACGGTAGCGCATTGCAGAAGCGATGCGCTGGCTGGCCGAGCTGTGCAGCTCACGCAAACCGGCTTCTACGAACTTATGCAGGTTGCCCATGCGCACGCCAGCGCCGGCCATAATGATTGGACCCTGGGTAAGCTGATTAAGTTCCCTTAATAAAGGTAAACCACTTTCGGCACTTTGCTGCTGACCGGAAGTAAGAATACGCGCCACGCCCAGGTCAGTCAGCTGCCGCAGCGCCGTCAGCGGATTATGGCAAAGATCGAAAGCCCGATGAAAGGTCACGTCCATCCCTTCACAAAGGGCCATTACCTGCTTCATTCTGGCAAGATCAATATGCCCATCCACGTCGAGAACGCCCACCACCACGCCCGGAAAACCGAGTTCGCGAATCCAGGCAATATCATCTTTTATCTGGCGGAACTCGTTTTCACTGAAGCAGAAATCGCCGCCGCGCGGACGCACCAGGGGATGAACCGGAATGGACAGGGTTTCGCGGGCCTGCAGCAGGCTGCCAGCCGAAGGTGTTAATCCGCCTTCCGATGGCGCAGCGCAAAGCTCCACCCGATCGGCACCGGCGGATTGCGCAGCCAGTGCGCAATCAATCCCATAGCAGCATACTTCCAGTTTTAACATTTCATTCTCCTGTTAATGACTGCCGGCTGGTTGTGTAAATCCGTTTCGCTGTTTAGTCTGTTTTTGAACATTAAAAATAATAGTAACGGGAATCACCAACATGACATGCACTTTTGACCAGCGTATCGATCGCCGTCACAGCGATAGCCTGAAATGGCAAAAATATGGCGGTCAGGATATTTTGCCGCTCTGGGTAGCAGACACCGATTTCCGCTCTCCAGAATGCGTGATCGACGCCCTTCAGCAGCGGGTAGCGCATGGCATTTTCGGGTATGGCACTACCCCTGATGAACTAATTGCCGTTACGACGGCGCGGATGCTGGCGCGCTATCAATGGAAAATCGATCCGGAATGGCTGGTTTTGCTGCCTGGCGTGGTCAGTGGGCTAAACCTGGCGGTACGCGCTTTTACCGACCCACATCAGGGCACGATTGCCCCCACGCCGATCTACCCGCCCTTCCGCTCTGCGGCTAAGCTGGCCGAACGCACGCAGCTCAATGCGCCGTTAACGCTGCAGGGGGGACGCTGGGTGGTTGATTTCGATACGCTGACGCCCGCCATGACCGGCAATGAAAAACTGATGATGCTGTGCAATCCGCAGAATCCCGGCGGCACGGTTTATCGTCGTGAAGAGCTGGAGGCACAGCTGCGCTTTGCCCAACGCCACGATCTGATTGTCTGTTCCGATGAAATCCACTGCGACCTGTTGCTGGAAGATGGCGTACAGCATATTCCTTTCGGCAGCCTCGGCGAAGATGCCGAAAGGCGTTCCGTTACGCTGATTTCGCCCTCGAAAACGTTCAATATTGCCGGGCTGGGTGCTTCGGTGGCCATTATTCCTGATAAAGCGTTACGCACACGCTTTAATAAAGTCCGGCAGGGTATTGTCCCCCAGCCGGATATTTTATCGTTGGTCGCCGCTACGGCAGCATGGCGAGACGGCCAGCCGTGGCTGGAAGAACAGCTGGCCTATCTTAAAACCTCAAGAGACTGGCTGAGCGAGCGCGTCAACGCCATTGAGGGGCTGTCGCTGGCCAAACCGGAAGCGACCTATCTGGCGTGGATTGATGCCAGCCAACTTAACGTGGCCAACCCGGCGCTTTTTTTTGAACGACACGGGCTGGGCTTTTCCGCCGGACGCGATTTTGGCGACGATAATTTTGTCCGCTTTAACTTTGGCTGCCCGCGCGATCTGATTGTGGAAGCTATACGACGGATGGAAAACGCCGTGCGAACGTTAAGACGCTAGTTCGCTTTCAACAATCTCTTTCAGGCTCCAGGGATGGAACTTGATTGTTACCTGACCGTCGCTGACGGCCAGGGTAGGATTAGGCAGCCTCTCGCCCTCCCCTTTCGGTGCGCTGTTTTTAATGGCGATGCCCGGTCTGGACAGGCTCTCGTCCGATAACAGGGCCAGCGCGCGAGCGCCCAGCTGCGCTTCATCGCCCGGCAACACGATTTCAACGTGCTCCCAGCCTTCGTGGCGATAAATTTTCTTGCCCGGCCAGGGCAGCTCTACCATGCTGATTTGCCAGGGGCCGACGGTTAACGGCTCGTACAGTTCAAACAGTGCGACCGGTCGCCCCGCGATCAGTTTTTCTGAAAACAGTACGCCGTGCTGTAAGAAACCTTTTTTCCAGCGCTCTGCCGTGGACTCCTGATGACAACGCACGGCGATATGATCGGCGTGATGCGCGGCCAGATCGAGCCCCAGTCGTGTTGCCAGGTCATTAAGCCTGGCCGTAAACGCTGCAGAATCATTAACCAAATCGCTTAACTCTTCCGCTACCTTACCTGAAAACATAGATTACCTTTCAAATTAACTTAAAAAAAACTAAACATTTACTTACTATGCACTAAGCTTTCCGGACCAGCCTTTCTGATGCAGCTTGACGTAACAGCTCAGGATATATCGATAATTACGGACATTTATCATTTTTTTCATTTAAATTTGGCTTAGATCCAGCACATTATTTAGAAAATTTGTCTTAATATAATGTTTTGATTTAGTTAAATTTATACAATGCGACTATTCTTAAATCGCTACCCTTACCTTCCAGGCTATTCTTATTCCTTATCGATTCTTTCTGCTTCTCACACAAGGAATAGCAAATGCTAATGTTGATACTTATTGCAGTGCTTATCGTTATGATGGGCTTTGCTCTGGTGAGGCACTGGAAGCTTCGTAACGAAAAAACGACGATTGCCAGCCCGCATCGCCCTCACCGTCGTCGCGTCTGACCAGACAACCAGAAGGTAGCGTCCGCTGCCTTCTGTACCCCCCTCCTGTTTACACGCCTGGATAACTACGCCCTAAATGCAGTATACTTTTTCCCTTCTTTTTTAGCGGCAGCGAACAGCTTTTTGCTGTGCGGCTCCGTTTAGTATGACGGCCTGCCGCCGTGCGCAGGCGTTTTTGCATATAAAGGTAATCCGGTGAATATTCAGGCTCTTCTCTCAGATAAAGTCAGTCAGGCGATGATCGCGGCAGGGGCTCCGGCCGACTGCGAACCGCAGGTGCGTCAGTCAGCGAAAGCACAGTTCGGCGATTACCAGGCAAACGGTATTATGGCCGTAGCGAAAAAACTGGGCAAGGCGCCGCGACAGCTTGCTGAAGAGGTGCTGACCCACCTCGATCTGCAGGGGATCGCCAGCAAGGTTGAAATTGCCGGACCGGGCTTTATTAACCTGTTTCTGGACGCCGACTGGCTTGCCGCTCAGGTAGACAGCGTTGTCGACGCACCGCGCCTTGGGGTGTCGCCCGTTGAGCCACAGACCATCGTTATCGACTATTCTGCGCCTAACGTCGCCAAAGAGATGCACGTTGGCCACGTTCGCTCAACCATCATTGGCGATGCGGCAGTACGCACCCTGTCCTTCCTGGGCCACAACGTCATCCGCGCTAACCATGTGGGCGACTGGGGCACGCAATTCGGCATGCTGATCGCCTATCTGGAAAAGCAGCAGAACGAAGCGCACGAAGAGATCGCCTTATCCGATCTGGAAGCCTTCTACCGCGAAGCCAAGCGCACCTATGATGAAGACCCGGCGTTTGCCGAACGCGCGCGCGGCTACGTAGTCAAACTGCAGGGCGGTGACGAATATTGCCGTAAAATGTGGAAGCGTCTGGTCGATATCACCATGTCGCAGAATCAGAAGATCTACGATCGCATGAACGTGACGCTGAGCCGCGAAAACGTGATGGGTGAAAGCCTGTACAACGATATGCTGCCGGGTATTGTAGCCGATCTGAAAGCCAAAGGCCTGGCGGTGGAAAGCGAAGGCGCTACCGTGGTTTTCCTGGACGAGTACAAAAATAAAGATGGCGAGCCGATGGGCGTCATCATCCAGAAAAAAGATGGTGGTTATCTTTATACCACTACCGATATTGCCTGCGCTAAATACCGCTATGAAACGCTTCATGCCGACCGCGTGCTCTACTATATCGATTCACGTCAGCACCAGCATTTGCAGCAGGCGTGGACCATCGTGCGTAAGGCCGGTTACGTGCCGGAATCCATTCCTTTAGAGCATCATGCGTTTGGCATGATGCTGGGTAAAGACGGCAAACCGTTTAAAACCCGCGCGGGCGGCACCATTAAACTGTCCGATCTGCTGGATGAGGCGGTCGAACGCGCTACCCGGTTGGTCAGCGAGAAAAACCCGGATATGCCAGCCGACGAGTTGGCTAAGCTCGCCACTACCGTAGGCATCGGCGCGGTTAAATATGCCGATCTTTCCAAAAGCCGCACCACGGATTACGTCTTCGACTGGGACAACATGCTGGCCTTTGAAGGCAACACCGCGCCTTATATGCAATATGCCTATACGCGTGTGCTTTCCGTGTTCCGCAAAGCGGGCATTGAGGAATCGGCCGTGACCGGCAAAACCGTGATTGCTGAAGATCGCGAAGCGGCGTTGGCTGTCCGCCTGCTGCAGTTTGAAGAAACCATTACCCAGGTCGCCCGTGACGGCACGCCGCACGTGATGTGTGCTTACCTGTACGACCTGGCTGGCCTTTTCTCTGGATTTTACGAGCACTGCCCTATTCTTTCAGCAGAAGACGAAGCGACGAAGCAGAGCCGCCTGAAGCTGGCGCTGCTGACCGCGAGAACCCTGAAGCAGGGGCTGGACACGCTGGGTATCGAGACCGTCGAAAGAATGTAATCTTCGTTCTGAAAAGGGACCTTTCCCCGTTTCAGAATGCAAAAAAGGGGCGAATCGCTTCGCCCCTTTTTGCATTATCCGGCTTCTGCCCGGCACGCTACTCGTCGTTGACTCTCACTCATTACGCCACGCGTTACCCATTGCTCACTCTCATTTCATGACGCAACGCGCTACCCATCGTTCACTTTCACTTGATTACGCCACGTGCTACCCGTCGCTCACTCTCACTCATTACGCCATGCGTTACCCATTGCTCACTCTCACTTCATGACGCAACGCGCTACTGATAATTCACCAT
>NZ_DALZCD010000168.1:0-9362 GCF_031978025.1 Erwinia sp. | reverse complement strand
ACTATCTGTTTCAACGATTTCATATAAAGGCGAAAACGATGATTCTCCCCTCAAAGCGATAAGCCGCTTTAATCGTAACTAATCGCTTTTTCTCTGCCTTTTCTCCTCTTTTCACGGATTTTCGCTATCCTGTTACGATCGCTTCCTCTGGCGGCGGGATATTGGCAAGCGGAAAATTTAGACACAATCTGCCTGTGTATTGGGCAGCAAAATGCCGCCAGACTGGCTACTCTGTGCTGGCGGGGCGTCGCCAGGTTTACGCCGACCCGGCAAAAGCAGTACATTGTATTGAAAGAAAATTAAAAGCCTGACCGCGCAGGGATCCGCCGGTTGGGTTTATCCTGCAACGAGGAGAATAGAATGGCGGTTACACAAACAGCCCAGGCATGTGATCTGGTGATTTTTGGTGCCAAAGGCGATCTTGCGCGCCGGAAACTGTTGCCTTCCCTGTACCAGCTGGAAAAAGCCGGCCAGATCCACGAGGAATCGCGCATTATTGGCGTGGGCCGTGCAGAATGGGATAAAGCGGCCTACACCAAAGTCGTTCGTGAAGCGCTGGAAACCTTTATGAAGGAGCCTGTTGACGAGGCGCTTTGGGACAAGCTGAGCAACCGACTCGACTTCTGTAATCTGGACGTTAACGACGCGGCACACTTCAGCAGACTGGGCAAAATGCTTGACCAGAAAAAACGCGTAACCATCAACTATTTTGCCATGCCGCCGGGGACCTTCGGTGCCATCTGTAAAGGGCTGGGTACGGCTAAACTGAATGCGCAGCCTGCACGTGTGGTGATGGAGAAGCCGTTGGGTACCTCCCTTGAAACCTCGCGTGAAATCAACGATCAGGTGGGGGAGTACTTTGAAGAAAACCAGGTTTTCCGTATTGACCACTATCTGGGCAAAGAGACGGTACTGAACCTGCTGGCGCTGCGCTTTGCCAACTCGCTGTTTGCTGCTAACTGGGATAACCGCACCATCGACCACGTGCAGATTACCGTGGCGGAAGAGGTGGGGATCGAAGGGCGCTGGGGTTACTTTGATAAAGCGGGCCAGATGCGTGACATGATCCAGAACCACCTGCTACAGGTTCTGACGATGATTGCCATGTCGCCACCGGCCGATCTGAGCGCTGACCGTATTCGTGATGAAAAAGTGAAAGTGCTGCGCTCGCTGCGTCGTATCGATCATACTAACGTGCGCGATAAGACCGTGCGCGGGCAGTACACTTCCGGCTTTGTTCAGGGTAAAAAAGTCCCTGGCTATCTGGAAGAAGAAGATGCGAACAAATCCAGCAATACCGAAACCTTCGTCTCCATCCGTGTCGATATCGACGACTGGCGTTGGGCTGGCGTCCCGTTCTATTTGCGCACCGGTAAGCGTCTGCCAACCAAGTGTTCTGAAGTCGTGGTCTATTTTAAAAACCCGGCGCTAAACCTGTTTAAAGATTCCTGGCAGGAACTGCCGCAGAACAAACTGACCATTCGTCTGCAGCCGGATGAAGGGGTGGATATCCAGATCCTGAATAAAGTGCCAGGGCTGGATCATAAACACAACCTGCAAACCACCAAGCTGGATCTGAGCTTCTCGGAAACCTTTAATCAGTCGCACCTGGCCGATGCCTATGAGCGTCTGTTGCTGGAAACGATGCGCGGTATTCAGGCGCTGTTTGTGCGTCGCGATGAAGTGGAAGAGGCCTGGAAATGGGTGGATTCCATTATGGAAGCCTGGGCTGCGGATAACGAAGCGCCTAAACCTTATCAGGCCGGCACCTGGGGACCGGTTGCCTCCGTCGCTATGATTACCCGCGACGGCCGTTCCTGGAACGAGTTTGAATAAGAGTGACCTGACCCGCTTCGGCGGGTTTTTTTTCGTCTGGCCCCGTCACAGAGAAAAGTGAACCGTAGTTTCAAAAATTACACAGGCACATGGACGACCCGGTTAATAATCCTGTATGGTAGAAGACGAGCACTTTTCAGGCGCCGCGCGCGTCGTTTTTGCACGCCTTACCGAAGCAGGCAGGCCTGACAGGAGAAGCAGGACGATGAGTAACTGGGAAACAAGCGCTGAAACAATCCTTACTACTGGCCCGGTCGTGCCGGTCATCGTAGTCAACAAGCTGGAACATGCAGTACCGATGGCGAAAGCATTGGTAGCGGGTGGGGTAAAAGTGCTTGAAGTGACGCTGAGAACGGCCTGCGCAATGGACGCGATAAGAGCGATGATTGCAGAAGTACCTGAAGCGATCGTCGGCGCCGGGACGGTACTGAACGTGCAGCAGCTGCAGGAAGTAACCGAGGCGGGCGCAAAATTTGTTATCAGTCCTGGCATCACCGCGCCGCTCCTTCAGGCTGCTATGGAAGGGCCCATTCCGCTCATTCCAGGCATCAGCACCGTGTCTGAGCTGATGGCCGGAATGGACCATGGCCTGTGCGAATTTAAATTTTTCCCGGCGGAAGCCAATGGGGGCGTAAAAGCGCTTCAGGCTATCAGCGGGCCTTTTCCACAGGTTCGCTTCTGCCCGACCGGGGGCATCTCTCCGGCTAACTATCGTGATTATCTGGCCCTGAAAAGCGTGCTTTGTATCGGGGGGTCGTGGCTGGTGCCGACTGATGCGCTGGAAGCAGGGGATTACGATCGTATTACGCAACTGGCCAAAGAGGCGGTGGCAGGCGCGCGTTAACGCGTTTTCCGGTAAAACCAGCGTAAAAAAGGATGGCCAGCGCCATCCTTTTTGTCGAAGCGGTAAAGATATCAGCCGCTGACTTTTACGCCCGTGGCGCAGGCGATGGCGCGCTCTACGGCCTCATCAATACTGTCACCGGTTGCCAGCGCAACACCCATTCGGCGTTTACCCTGAACGTCCGGCTTGCCAAACAGGCGAAGCTGCAGGCCTGCGCCCAGTACCGTATCCAGATTGGCAAACTGTACGTTGTCGCTGTTTAACGTTGGCAGGATCACCGCCGAGGCCGCCGGGCCGTACTGCCGGATGCCGCCAACGGGCAGCCCCAGAAAAGCCCGTACATGCAGCGCAAATTCCGAAAGGTCCTGAGAAATCAGCGTGACCATACCGGTATCATGCGGGCGTGGGGAAACCTCGCTAAATACCACTTCATCGCCGCAAACAAACAGCTCCACGCCAAACAGCCCGTAGCCGCCCAGAGCGGTAACCACTTTTTCTGCAATTTGCTGTGCGCGCTGGAGAGCCAGCTCGCTCATCTGCTGCGGCTGCCAGGATTCACGGTAGTCGCCGTCTTCCTGGCGATGGCCAATCGGCGCGCAAAAATGTATGCCATCGGCAGCGCTGACGGTGAGGAGCGTGATCTCAAAGTCGAATTTTACGACGCCTTCTACAATGACCCGGCCTGCACCGGCACGCCCGCCCTGCTGCGCGTATTCCCAGGCGGAAGTCAGTTCTGCAGCCTCGCGGATAAAGCTCTGTCCCTTGCCGGAAGAGCTCATCACGGGCTTCACGATGCAGGGGAAGCCAATTTCCTGTGCGGCCTGATTAAACTCTGCCTCGCTATCGGCAAAGCGATAGGAAGAGGTCGGCAGCGCCAGCTCTTCTGCGGCCAGGCGACGAATGCCTTCACGATGCATGGTCAGGCGGGCAGCGCGCGCCGTAGGGACTACGCGCTGGCCCTGTTTTTCCAGTTCAACCAGCATATCGGTAGCGATGGCTTCGATTTCAGGCACGATATAATCCGGCCGTTCCTGCGCTACCAGGGCTTTCAGCGCCTCGCCATCCAACATATTAATGACGTGACTGCGATGGGCAACATGCATCGCTGGCGCATCGGCATAGCGATCCACTGCGATCACTTCAACACCAAGACGCTGACATTCCAGCGCCACTTCTTTGCCCAGTTCGCCCGATCCCAACAGCATGACACGAGTTGCGGCAGGACGTAGCGCAGTACCAAGAGTTGTCATAAATCTCTACCCGATTAGAGGAAAAACGCGGGCGCAGTATAAACGAAAACGATTGCGTCTTCATCCGATTTCCGGGCTTGAGAAAAAATCCCGGCCTGATATACTGTATAAAAATACAGTTAAACGAGGTGGGCACTATGGCTGTTGAAATCAAATATGTTGTCGTTAGAAAAGGTGAGGAAAAGATGACTTTCGCCAGTAAGAAAGAAGCCGACGCTTATGACAAAATGCTGGATATGGCTGAAGTGTTCTGCGACTGGCTGAGCGCTGCGCCGCTGGATATGGACGAAACTCAGCGTGAGGCATTGGGCATGTTCCTGTCGGAAAACAAAGACGCCGTGCAGCATATTCTGCGTACCAGCAAAATGCCGGATGCGGAAGCGTCCCGTCCCGTCGCAGCGGTCACAGCGATAGCGGATGACGATGCCGCGGAAGAAAAGAAGCCAAAAGCGGGGCGCATTAAAGCGGCCTGAAGGATAAAGTGAGCCAGCCGGTACTGAATGCGCCTGTCGCTCGCTGAGGGCAGAGTGAGGTTATTGGGCTGGCGTATAAGCCTGAAGTTGGCGTTGTTATCATTTAGCAAACGCCGGTTGGGTGAATTAACGTCAGCTTTCAGTCTTAAGCCGGTATACTTAAACAGAACTATCTTCCCGTTACCCCAGTTTCAGCCCGGTAACCAACGCATCCAGGTCAACGATTTCATTGCTGCACTGCAAGGTATCATGTCCGTTCAGCAAAATGTGCTGCCAGGCCACCGGCGATAGCCTGCTGTTCGAATTGTGAAGACAGTGCAGATGACCATGACCGGTAACCGTACAGTACGCAGATTTTTTCGCGCTGAGTATAGCGTTCGTGCTTAGTGAGAGGCCGCTCCGTAAGTGACTCACCCTGAAAATAACGGCTCAGGATAAAGTTGCTGTCGTTCTTAACATCACTCCATCCGAAGCGGGAAAACAGGTATTTGGCTTTAAAGTAAGCGATCTGAAGGATGCAGTAAATTCGAGCGTGGGGCCCCTGACGACTACAGGAAGCATTGATAAAACTCGGTGTCTCTCCGGACAGAATTTACATCGATAAAGGACTGGCAGGTTCAAACCGACAGCGACCTGGTTTGGATCAGGCGTTGGTTGCCGTTCGCAGTGGCGACACGCTGGTTGTTCCTAAACTTGACCGTCTGGCCCGTTCTGTTCCTGATGCAAGGGAGATCGCAGCCGCTTTAGTTGTCAGGGGGTAAAACTTGCTCTGGGAGCTGGCATCTACGATCCGGCAGACCCCATGGGGAAAATGTTCTTCAACGTGCTGGCCACTTTTGCTGAGTTTGAGGGAGATTTGGTACGCCTTTGAACCAGAGAAGGTATGGCTATAGCCAGAGAGAAAGGGAGGCTGCGTGGGAAGCAGCCAAAACTATCGGATAAACAACAGAAAGAATTGTACCGAATGCTGGGAACCGGGCAGGACTCAATCAGCGATCTGGCTGAGTTTTTCAGTTTCACGGCCAACAGTCTATCGAAAGCTTTCCCGGGTGAAAAAAAATTAATAATCCGAATAATCAACAGATAAACTTCTGTCATAAAGGCCAGGAATAGCTCGCTAAATGAGTCCTTTTTGGGCAAAAGTGACCCGGGTCGCTTCATTTAAATCCATGCTTTTCATAGCTTCAGATGACACCCAGGTAATTTCCTGAAATTCCTCGTTAAAAGTAACATTCCGGTTTGTACTAACACAGTCAAATATAAGATAAATCATGTAAATTTCTTCGGTGGTGCCATCCGGATACGTTTTAGTGCGGATATCGTCACGAAAAGCCCACGGCTTAACTTCCGTGATACGCAGTTCTTCCCCTAATTCTTCCATGATTTCTCGCCTTAGAGCGGTTTCCATCGTCTCGCCGGGTTCCATTCCACCGCCAGGCAGAGCCCATTGTCCCGGGAAAACCCCGCGATCGGAGGCCATTTTACAAAGCAAAAACTCACCTTCATTTTGTATCACAGGACATACTATTACTCTCTGGCGCATTTCATCTCCTTAACATCATTGCTTTCTGAATCACCATATTCGAAAAGGTGTCAATTTCATCTGGATGATTACAAATCATCACCCGCTGACGAAGCTGTTCCGGAAGATTATCTGTAAAATTCTGGTATTCCGCGTGCCATCCTTTGATCCATTTAACCTTCATCTCCTCATCGGTAAATTCTTCCGGTCGGACACCATGCGCTTCATCATCATGGAGATGGGAGAGTGAATGTTCAACAGAATAATCAATAAAAGCGATAATGTCAGGCTCAGTGAGCAATTCATTAATACTTTTCCATAGATTAATGTAAGAATCATACTGTATCTTATTTATATATTTAGCCTTCAACATAAATTTGATAAATATATAATCCTCAAGATGGGATCTTTCCATAACAAGATTAAATCCCTTATCCAGCCAGGATTTAATAATCAACGCACGCTGCACCATAAAATTGAGCTGGATAAGATAACCATAGTTGATGGTGTCATCAAAGAGGTAAGGAAGGAGTGAATGATGGACACTTTTTTCGTCAACGGCGATAGTATACGGATCATCTTTAAATAAAGACATAGACAGTCGTCTCAGAAGGGTACTTTTCCCTACCCCGGAATTGCCTGACAGGCATATGTATAGGGGTTTCCTCTCCTGATTTTTTTCTTTTTTATCTGCTGACCATGGATCCATAAAAAGATAATTATATCTCATGCGGTGAACTCCCTTTCATCCAGCCAGAAACGGTTATTTTCACATTTTCGCATGATCTCATTATTCCCAAAAATAGCATTGATAATTTTATCGGGTGGGTCTGTTAGCATATTACCCAACAGGGTATAGTTCTCACCGTCGGGAATAATAATGTCAAAATTTGGTTCCATAACAACATTGGCCTTGTCCCTCTCATCGAAGGTGGCGCAGCTAATGGGCATGCCTGGATGTTGTTTTTTCAGTATTTCCATTGTGTCTGTAAATACATCTGTATTGATTTCCAGTTTATCCCTTTTTTCTTTCCCGACGCCTAAGGGGCAGAACTGGTAAAATCGCCAAGCCTGGATCTTATAGGGAAGTGCTTCCACCCAGCTGACAATATCACTTAGCAGAGCGACGTTTGACTGAGAGACCACAGTAGTAAGTTTGATATTAATGCGGTTATTATTATTCGGGAGCCATGTTAATATATTTTTGATAACTCTGTGCTGGTTACTCATTTTATCACTGCGAATATCCGAATTGACACGCTTATCAATCCCGTCAATTGGCATTCCTACCCAATCCAGAACCGGATTTAACCGCGCATGATCCATTATGAAACGATGCCCGACTGTGGATAGATAGGTCATAAAACCCATCTGTTTTGCGTATTCAATCAGGTTAATGAAGTCCGTTCTGGACGTTGGTTCACCACCAGTAAAACCGATACGACGGAAACCCATTCTATACATGCGTTCAATAACATTAAGGGTACTGGATAGAGATGAATCCTGAATACCGGGGTTGCGGAAACACAGATCACATCCAAGATCGCAATGTGAGGTTATTCTAAAATCCAAAAGCAGACTGCTAATATCCATTACAAGCCCTCTGACAGTTGATAAGAAGCTCAATAACCATGCAAACATGAAGGTTTTAGAGCAGCATACTCTCTGATTGAACGATCTTAAAGAGTAGGCTCACATATAGTGTGGTTTTAATTCAGACCCCTGATCGGCTTAGCTTGCTCGATGACAAAATTTTGTTGGGCTCCGGCTTACAATTCCAGGATGGTTCATGATTATGCCTGCAGATTTTCTTCAACAGAGGATGGTGGTGCTCTGCTGTACATGGCGGTTATGACTATTATGGAGGCGTTTAAACGGGTGATGGACAGTGGATAAAAAGTACATATGGATCACATTTTCCTGCAATGTCCTGGTTTTTTTGCTTTGCAAAATGGATGGCGTTACTGGCTCTTGGCATTGCTAATGGAGTCATTAAGGTACCAAAAAATTACAGGTCGGAAATTTCGGCGGTTCCGGCGTAGAACCCCACATATTAAATTTCAAGGCCATTATTGATTGGACAGGAATCCCCTCTCAGGAGGAGTCGATGCTACAGGTAGAAAACAACCTGGAAAAAATGGAACGGTTTCTGGAAGGAATGGACTGCGAAAATTATGTAACAGTAACTAATCACGGTAACGAGGCCACTTTTGAAATCGGCTGGCTTGATAGGATGGCGGGGCCTGTCGTCTGGGATTGCTGGTCCCGTAGCATTGATGATCCAGTAATGGCTTTCGCGGATATCGGCTTTATGTTTGATATCAAAAAGTGCTCGTGTTCACCTAAGCAGGTCGAGAAATCAGACCCGCTATTATACCGCTACCATTCAGAACGTTTTAACGCATACCGTGACTACGCAGAACCTGTCAGCAAGTTCTACCGCCAAAAGGCTGAACCCTCGTCTGGCATGCTCACCGTGGCACAACTTAACGAAAGCGACAATGGCAAAGAATTTATATAAAACCTTCGACAACACATTCATCTGGCTCAATGCATGAATTTTTTCACTGAACCTTACGTTCTACGGACGACCAGGCGTTTACATATTTTATTCCTTAATTTCAATAATGTCAGCCTCCAGTAGCGAAGGTTAATGGGCAGTCTTTATTATCAGCTAATGTGGGTCGGAGAAAATGAAATGCAGGTTGGTGCGGATAAATACAGGTTCATTTGCAGGTATTGTGGTTTTGGACCCCACGCTGGTTGCAGCTAATGTGGGCTGCAAATCAGGGGTAAATTCAGATTTGTGAATTTATAAACGCAGGTCGCTACACTTACTGGCATATAAATGCCCTCCTTAAAAAGATTTTCATATTCAGTGTTATATTATATTTCTATAAAAAAGGGTACATATACTTATATCGAACTGGCATAGTTTTTCGGAGAATTAAAGTTGGGGGGTTAAGGTGAAAAATCTTGTTTTCCGTCAGGGTGAAAATCGCTTAGCGTGTGTTATTGCAGAGATAACCACGGAACCCCGTATTTAAACAAGATGCATCTTGTAATCATCAAGATGCATCTTGTAATTATCATGTACCAATAGGATTAATAACTACTTTTCAAGTTTTATTTTAGTACCGCTCCCAAGTTTATCTACCAGGGTGGGAGTAGAATAGGATACTGGATTACCAAAACTTATTGACTTAATCGATGTATCTACACGTAAATCTACTGCATTCTGGCGCTGATGCCCTCTGCTAAATCCGTATGTTGACTGCCGAACTTTGTGAATGTTGCGTGCCGTCTCCGACGATGAAGAGGTCTGATTTTGGATGTTTGCAGGTGTGCTGGCGACCCCGTAGTTCTGAGAGCCACTACCAATTCCATTTACGGGCATATAAATATCCTCCTTAAAAAAGATGTTCATATTATTGAGT